>JASHVH010000220.1 GCA_030039575.1 Acidimicrobiales bacterium
TGGTCGACGACCTCCCGGTAGGGCCCACGGGGAAAGTTTCCCGCCAACGAGCCCAAGTCGAACTGGCTTTAGCGACCCGGCGGTGACGGCAGCCGCGGCGACGATGGCGCCTGGTACTGGCATCGGCAATTCGGCGCCCACACCGGCGCCAATCGCCGCGAAGTCGCGCCGCCCCCGGCTCCACCACGTCGACTACATGCGGCCGTTCAAGCAATGCGTAGTAATAAGCACCCACAGCCTATTGCTGTTCGCCCCGGCCGCCAGTGCGACGGCCGGGGCAGCTTTACTGGTCACCCATCTGGGGCGTTTCGCGTTCATGTTCATATCGGCAGCCATGCTCGTGTACGCCTACCCTCAACTCGAGCGCGGCAATTTCGGCCGTTTTTGGCGTCGCCGCCTCCTTGCCGTCGCCGTTCCCTATGCGCTGTGGACGCTTTTTTACTTCTTCTGGGAGAGCGTGCCGGGCGTCCCCGGTCTGTACCGGCCGACGGGCGGGTTAACCGGCTCCGCCTCTACCAGCCTGGAACACTTGGGCTACCTCCTCTTAACTGGCTACTACCAGCTCTATTTTCTGGTTCTAGTGCTCGAGTTTTACATCGTTTACCCCTTGTTCCTCTGGCTGTTGCGTCGCGGCGCGCGGCGACCGTGGTTGCTGCTGGCAACCAGCGCCGCGGTGCAGTTGGTCATGGCGTGCCTGCTGCACTGGGGCCTGATGCCTGGGTGGCTGAGCGGGTTCTGGGGCATGCGTGAGGTGTGGGAGTACCAGCTCTACCTGGTGGCCGGCGGCCTGATGGCTCTGCACTATCGAGAAGTACACGCGTGGCTGTGCCGTCACTGGCGATTGGTCCTCATGGCCGGCGGCGCCACGCTTGTCACTGCCGAGGCGTGGTACTGGCTCGCCGACCTTAAGGTCGTACCCATGCTGGGCGGGACCTCCCTGACCGACGCCTTTCAGCCTGTCGTCATACCGCTGTTTATGTGCCTGATCGGGGCCATTTACCTCTTCGGCGTGGTCGTAGCCCATCCGCGGGCTCCGGCGTGGATCCGCTCGGCTGCGCAGTCGGGGGCGGACAATTCCTTTGGCATCTACCTAAGCCAGGTGTTGTTCCTGAGCATTATCTCCATGCTCGGCTGGGGGAAGTTGGCGACATCACTGTCTTGGCCGGTCGTAGTCGTAGGCGCGGTCATGGTCGTTTTCCTCTGTTCGGCCGCACTTACTTCCCTCCTTGCTCGCTTGCCCGGCGCCAAGGCCACCAGCGGACGGCCGCGGCAACGGTGGTACCGCCCCCAGGCGTGGCGGCCTAGGCCGCCCCAAGTGGTGCCGGCCGCCCCCGCCGCCGTGAGCCCGGCTGGATAGGACATCGTCGTCCCCCGGGACCGACGTCCACGATCGCACCAAGGCTCATTGCCACCGGCCGGAGGCCGCCGCCGGTCCGTACCCCCAATACGGCGGGGTGTCCCGGGCACCGGTACCGTCTGCGAGGCAGGCTTGGCTGTTGAAATCGGTGACACCATTAGCTACGAGCCCGGCGGCAACGTGGCGGGCGATCCAGATGTCGCCCCGCTCGTCGGGGTGCAGCCCGCCGTGGACCCGCCTGAAATGCCAGTGCCCGGCTATAGGGTTGAACACGATCACGTTAGGGTCGACCTTTTTCGCTGTTGCCACAATCGTGTTGTCGGTTTGGATGTCGCGTCGGGAAGGCTTCACGCCGCGCCGCAGGAACACAGAAATGATCGCTATGCGGGCGTCAGAGGCGTGCTGGCGCACGAACTCGAGGTCGGCAGTTTCGCGCTCGGCAATCAATGACAGCGGCTTCCCAAGATCGTCGTGGCCGGCCTGGATCACGACCAGAGATGGGCCTGCCCGGGAAAGGTCGGCCTCAGCCAGGAGCTTCCCGATGGGGCCCTTGCCACCTTTGCCGGCCCGGACGTAACCGGCACCCGGCACACCTCTGACAACAGCTCGCCAGCCGAGGTCACCGGCCAGAAGGTAAGCCCAGCTCGCCGTGCGAGACGATGCGCCTACTCCTGCGGTGAAGGAGGCGCCAACCACCACCATCAGCGGGCGGCCGGGCCGCTTTGACGGGAACGGTTCCGAGGGGCACGAGCCCGTTGCGACGCTAAGCGGTTTGTCCACCACCCTGCTCGTGCCGACGAAGTGAGAGCGGCCCGGGCCACTAACCACAGCGCCGGCGGTCCCGGCGGACCAGGCGGCCGGGGCCAGGGCGACGGCCACGGAGACGGTGGCAAGGAGTACGACCACGCACCTCCGCACCCGCCTGGCTTTGCTTCGCTTTTGCCCGCCACTCACAGATCTATTATGCCTCGGCTGCCCGTCCGGGGACCTTGGTAGCCGGTGGGCCGATGTTCACTTCGCGCCAAGCTCCGGTCCGACATTCCGGCGCCACTATATGTTGAATACGGCAACGTAGCAATTTCCCCCGCGTAACTTAGCCAAGGCGCCTGGCCGTAGCGTAACAGCAAGCTGAGAGTTCCCAATTAAGGCAAAACTAAGCGGTCATTGAGGTATTTCCTCGGGCGTTCGCGGCTCCAAACCAGGGTTTCTCGGCCAAAGTGGAGATGTGACCTTATTGGAACCTGTGGCATTGGAACCTGTGGCCCGACGGGGGCAGCGCCGGCTGTGGCTCGTGCGCCATGGCGAGTCCACTTGGAACGTCCTCGGGCTTGTCCAAGGCCACACGGCCCTGCCGGTCTTGACCCGCCGCGGGGCCCAGCAGGCCCGCCAGTGCGCTCGCTTGCTCACTGGGAAGCCGGTCGGCGCCATCGTGTCGAGTGACCTGCAACGAGCGGCCCAGACGGCGCGACCAATCGGCCGGGCGCTGCACCTGCCGGTCATTCACGACCACCGGCTGCGCGAACGATCCCTCGGGACCGCCGAAGGTATGCCGCACGCCGTCGTCGGCTCCGACCAGCTCGGCATCGCGGGTGGGCGAGTGGTCGACGCCGATGCCGCCCCGCCCGGGGGCGAGACAGTGCGTCAGTTGTACGCCCGGTTAGCGGCCTGCGTGAGCGAGCTCCTCTCTGACCACCCGGGCGGCGACCTGGTGCTCGTGTGCCACGGCGGCGTGGTGCGAGTGCTATTGGCCTGGCTGGACGGCATCGAGCCGGAGGAAATGGCCTGGCCCGAGGTCAATAACGGCATGGTGGTCGACCGTTCGGCGCCCTCGCCGGCGCTCGCCACCGCATCGTTGCAGCATTAAACAGTCGGCGGAAAACCCTGGAAAACAACGGCGTCTCCTGCGGCCCCGCTCCCTCACAGACAAGGAACCAAAGATGAACCACAGTACTCTTCAGCTCCCGGCGCGGACAGCAAAGCCTCGCCAGAGCGGGCTCACCATGGCCATAGACGGAGGATTACCCCTCGGGACGTTGCGTGACATCGTAGCCAGCGCCGCTGAATACCTCGATTTTGTGAAGTTCGGTTGGGGTACGGCCATCGTTTCGGGCGAGCTCGGCGACAAGATCGAACTGCTCAGTGCCAATGACATCGACTACTACTTCGGCGGGACATTGTTCGAAAAGTTCGTCCTTCAAGGCCGCTTCGACGATTTTCGCGCCTTTTG
Organism: Acidimicrobiales bacterium; assembly: GCA_030039575.1. GTDB lineage: Bacteria > Actinomycetota > Acidimicrobiia > Acidimicrobiales > Palsa-688 > Fen-671. The sequence goes on from JASHVH010000220.1 coordinate 3,585, forward strand.
CGAGCGGTTCTCGTGCAAGTACGCCGAGGTCTCTAACGGCACCATCGACCTGTCCAATCAAGAGAAAGTAGGCTATGTCCGTAAACTGGCGGAGGACTTCACGGTTATCTCCGAAGTCGGCTTCAAGGACAGCGAACGTTCGGACCAGCTGACCCCCCGGCAGTGGGTCGAATATGTGGAAGACGACCTGGCGGCCGGGGCCCGCCTGGTGACCCTGGAGGCTCGGGAAAGCGCCAGCTCGGGGATATTCCGGGCCAACGGCGACCTGAAGGAGGGCTTGGTCGAGGAAGTGCTGGCTGAGCTACCGGTGGAGACGCTGCTGTTCGAGGCACCCACGACTGATGCCCAGGCCTACATGGTCCGCCGGGTCGGGCCTGATGTCAACCTCGGCAATGTCCCCCCCACGGCGGTACTTTCGCTCGAGACCTTGCGATTGGGGCTGCGGGCCGACACCCTTCTTGATCTCGAGCAGCCCGAGGAGGTCAGCTTCCGGTGAGGACCTCTAATGACGTTTTCCACCTCGCTATCCCCGTAGGTGACCTCGACCAAGCTCAGCATTTCTACGTTACGTTGCTGGGCTGCAAGCTGGCCCGGACCCGTCCCGACCGCATTACGCTTGATTTCTTTGGCGACCAGCTGGTGTGCCACCTGAGCGAGGTCGCGCCGGGGGAAGGACCGCTCTCGCTTTACCCTCGCCATTTCGGGGTCACTTTTCATGACCGCCAGTCCTTCGAACAGCTCTACGAGTTGGCGCAGCTGCGCAAGATCCCTTTCTTCCAGGACGTCTCAAAGCGGTTCGAGGGCCTGGCTGAAGAACACCTCACCTTCGTGCTGAGAGATCCGTTCGACAACCTCTTGGAGTTCAAGCACTACCGCGACCCCCGGATGATGTACTAGCCCAGGGGCTCGTCCTCGCTCGAGGCCGGAGAAGGTGGGGTCGGGAACCTATCGATCCGGCGGAGCGGGGCGAAGAGCATGCCCCAGGTAAAAGCCACGACCAGAGTGGCGATACCGCCAAGGACGATCGACCCTGTCGTGCCGAGCAATTGGCCGAGTGCGCCGGACTCGAACCCGCCCAGCTCGTTCGAGGCGCCGATAAAGACGTTCTCGACGGCCAGGACCCTGCCCCGCATCCCGGGTGGTGTCGCGAGGGGGACCAGGGTGGAGCGGATGAAGACGCTGACCGCGTCGGCCGCGGAGAGGGCGAACAAGGCTACGAAGGCCAGCGCGTACGATCGAGCCAGGCCGAGGACGATGGTCCACGCCCCAAAAAACGTCACCGCGGTCAGCAGAGCACGGCCCACCCGACGCTCGATCGGGCGGAACGAGATGAGCAGCGTCGTCGCCCCCGCACCCAATCCCACCGACGCCCTCAGCCAGCCCAGACCAATCGGCCCGACGTGCAGCCGCACGGCGATGGCGGGCAGGAGTGTCACCGCGCCGCCGAAGAGCACGGCAAAGAGATCCAGCGAAATGGCGCCGAGAAGGACCGGCGTGGCGCGAACGAACCGTAAACCCTCCAGCGCCTCGTGGAGGCCTCCCCTCGAAGCGGGGATGCCCTCCTCGAGCACGTGGCCCACCTCGTCGTCGCCGGGGGGGCTGAGCTCGGCGGTGCGCAGCCGTTCCTCCTCGGGGACCCGGATCGCAAGGGCCCAAACGGCACCGACCAGGGAGAGCGCGGCCACGGCGACCAGAGCCACCCACACGCCCGCGACGTAAAGCAGGCCGCCAAGGACGGGCCCGACGATGGTCGCCGCCTCAGACGCCACCGAGCGCCGGGCGACGAGCCACGGCACGCCTGCCGGAGGGACCATAGCGGGCGGTATCGAACGGAGGGCCGGGGCGAGAAAGGCCTGTCCAGCGCCGAAGGCGATGACCAGGAGAAAGATAGGGGTGGTCGACAGGCCATGCGGCTGCCGGACGTACCAAGCCATCGCCAGGGCGACGACGGCGTTCGAGAGGGCACCAAGAGCAGCGACGCGGCGACGGTCGAACCGGTCGACGACGCTCCCGGCCACCACAACGAGCAGGGCGGCGGGGGCGAACTCCGCCAGCCCGAGGAAGCCGAGATCGAGCTCACTGCCGGTCAACTCGTACACCAACAAGCCGAGCACCGTGGTCTGCGCCAAGCTCGACATGGATGTGGTGAGCGTCGCGCCGAGAAGCGCGACCACTTGGGAGCGGCTGGGCCTAGGACGAGACGACGACAACGTCCACGGACCGCAGCGTCCCCTCGACAGCTCCCCGCTCGCCGGCCGAGCCGGCGAAGTCGCTAAAGATTACATGCGACCTTCCGGCCCGGCGTCTTTGCCCACCTGATGCTCGCCGTGGGCGTGAGGCGTACCTCGAGCTCGGTGCCACGGAAAAGAAGTTAGCCCGCTATCGGTACGGGCTCTGTTAAAGGGACAAGCCCTTTCTACCTACGGCGTAATAGGCAAGGCTGAGCTCCAGTGAGGCGGTTTTACCATCCCTGCCGGCGGGCGGCCCTACGAGCCCGGCGCCGCGCTCGGCGCTGGACTGCCCGCTCGTGGAGAGTCCCGACGCGAACACCCGCATAAGCGGCGCCACGACGATGAGCAAATGGCCCGCCCGGCGAAGGTTCGATTGGCGCCGCTACGTAACCGGCGCCCGATGTCCCCACCAGCCAGGCCGGCGTCTGCTCGCCATCCTGGGCCGACTTTGCCTCGCTCTCGTCCCCGGCGGCTTCGGGAGCCTGCTGTTGACGGCCGGGCCGGAGGCCGACAAAGGCCACAACGCCGGCGGCGGCCATGATCCCGGCCATCACGTAGAAGACGGTCTGGGAGGCGTAAGCGAAGTCCAGCCGGACGAAATGCGGGATGGTCGCCGCACTGCCGCTGCCGCCTTGGTGCTCCGCGACCCTATTAGCCGTCGCCGCTGCCAGGCTTAGCGGGAGGCCTCTGGCTACTAACGACGAAGTGAGGTGGGAACGCAACCCGGACACCAATATGGTGCCGAGCACAGCCAAGCCGAGGCTGGCGGCGTAGTTACGGACAGTCTGGGTGATCCCCGTCGCTTCGCCGTAACTTAGCCGGGAGGCGCGGTTGATCGCATCGGTGTTGGCTTGGCCCTGCATGAGCCCGACACCGGCGCCGGCCAGGATGATGAACCAGATCTGGGAACTAAAGTTGAGATCTGTCGCCTTACCCGCCCACAGGGCGAAGCCCACCGCGGCCAACGCGCACCCAAGCACGACGGGACGTTTCGCCCCGATGCGGTCTAACATCCGGCCCCCAATTTGGGCGGCCACCACAAAACCGATGAAGAAGTACAGCAGGACCAGGCTGGCATTGATCGGGGGCTTGCCGAGCGCGATCTGGGCGTACTCGCTGGCAAAAAAGTAGACCGGGATGCCTACCAGCATCGCGATGCCCAGGACAACGTTCTCGACCCCGAAAGCCCGGGCCCGGAAAATGTCGAACTGGATGAGGGGCGACGTCGTGCTCCGCTCGACGAAATAGAACACGACCAGC
>JASHVH010000221.1 GCA_030039575.1 Acidimicrobiales bacterium
GCATCGTCGTCACCCAAGGGGGCACCATCTTCGGGGGCACCAATGCCGGAACAGGCGTCGAGCTCAATGGGGACGTGGACGTGTACCCACCCAATGGCAACGGTGACGTGGCCCCGGAGGCCAGCTTCACCAATGGCAGCTATGGCCCCACCACGATGGTCTTCGATTCATCGGGCGATTTGTGGGTGGGCAACGAAAATACGAGCGACCTGTTCGAGCTCACCAAGGCCGAGCTGGGCACACCTGACCCGGTGCCGGCCGTGACCCTCTTCGCCGAGGCCGGGGCGCTGGCCGACCCCTTCGGTATGGCTTTTGACAGCTCGGGCAATCTCTGGGTGGTCAGTAACACGTGGAACAAGGTCTACGAGTACTCAAAGAGCGAACTGGCAGCCTCGGGCGGCCCGACGCCTGTCACCACCATTTCGGGCTTCCCCAACACTCCCATTTTCGGCGACGCCTTCGACGCTTCGGGCGACCTGTGGGTATCGACGGTCAACAGCGTGGTCGAGTTCTCCAAGGCCGACCTGGCGACGACGGACCCGGTGCCCACTCGCACTATCTCCTCGAGCGGCGGCGCCCAACTGGTCTTCGACCCCTCGGGGGACCTGTGGATGGTCACCGGCGGAGGCCCGGACTGCTTCGGCACCCCTTGTACCAACGAGGTGGTAGAGTTCACCAAGGCGCAGCTGTCCGAACCGGGTTCCCCCACGCCTTCCGTAACTATCAGCTCCACCGTGCCTGGCAGCCCCACTGGGTCCCTGTACGGGCCCTACTCGCTGGCGTTCACCTCCTCAGGTGACTTGTGGGTCGAGAACTTCAACAACAACACCACCGTCGAGTTCGGCAAGCAGCAGCTTCTCAGTTCGGGTTCGCCTGTCCCCGAAAGGACCATCGTTGGCGCGAACACTGGGATGAACTTCCCCTCCTATGTCGTCATAGAGCCGTAGGAGGCTCGCGAACGGCGCAGGCTTCGGCGAACTCGTCCTCCCGCTCGACGGGAAGCGGGTCGTCAAGCCTGCTCGTTCGTGCTCGATGGCGCACCCAGCACGTTGGCAGGGAACTCTCCGAAGACCTGCTTGTACACGTCCTCACCGTAAGCTGTTGGTTCCGGAGCCCCTTCCAGGAGCTTGAATTGTTGCGCCTCGGTTTGCCTTGGTGCGCGCAGGAAAAGGACATAGCGGAACCGCTCTTCATAAAGACTTTCTGCGAAGTCGATGAGGTGGGTAACTACAAACACCTTCACTCCCGCGCTCGCCAACGGGAGGAAGACTTGGCGGCCGATGTCCGAGCCTTCCCTCTCGTTCGTCGAAGCGAACGGTTCGTTGCACAGCAATAGGCACCCGGGCGATATATGGGAAATGGCGGTGCTCATCCTCGCCAGCTCCTCCTCCAGCTTGCCGCCGGCCATGGAGCGGTCTTCGTCGCGCCTGAAGTGAGTAAAGACGCGCTGGTGCACGCCGGCACCGAAGGACGTTGCGGCCACGAACATACCGCACTGCATCATGAGGTGGGCCAAGCCGACGCTACGCAAGAACGTCGTCTTGCCCCCGCGGTTGGCCCCCGTCACCACGACGAGCGCCTTACTGTCGGCGCTCAAGTCGTTGCCCACGGTACGCGCGTCCGTACGGAGACTGAGGCCAGGGTCGTAGAGGCCGGTCGCCCGGAACGAAAGGCTGTCGGCGGGCATCGGTAGCGGAGTGCAGACGGGCTCTCCCTTTGTTGCTAAAGCAGACTGAAGATTGAGGCACCCGATATAAAAAGCCAGTTCGGAGCGGAGAGAACTGAAAAAGGAAACGACGCTGTCAACGGATTGAGCAAGCGTGTTGGCCACCACTATTATCCCCCTCGCCTTTAGCTCGCCCAGCGCCTTCGTGCGCTTGTCGTCGTCGTCGGGGACAGTGAAGGTATTCCCCGCTTCGCCGCGCCAGGACAAACGCTTTCGCCGTCCTCGCGCCGGGGCCCGGTGGAGCACGTAGCCGGTGCCCTTATTACCGCGACCGAGCCGGGCGCTCATCCAGAGGCCAGGACGCAACTTGAGCTCGTCCAGATGATCTTTGAGGAGTTTCAGGTAGGCCTCGTCGAGCTCACTTAAGACCAACGAGCGGAGCCGTACGAAGGCTGGCGAAGCCATCTCCGCCCCCTGTTCGGCGACCACGCGTCGCAGACTGACGAGGGAGCCCAACAAGAGCTCCAACGCGTGCACCGAGATGTAATGAAGGCTCTCCGGGGAAGGGGTGAGGCCCCAGGACATGACCTTCCTGTGGCTTTCAACCGCCTCTGTGGCCAACCCGTACAGCTGTTTCGCGAACTCCGGGTGGGCAACGCAGTCGGCGAGGGCCTCCTGGCGGTAAACGATCTCGCTCGGCTCCGCCAACGGCGAAAGCAAAGCCGCCTTGGCCACTGCCAGCAGGTACTTATCGCCCCTGGCCATAGCCCCGAACAGCGTGGAAAGCCCGAGGTCCTCGACCAGGCCGTCGCTTTCCGGCGGCAGCTCGCGGTCCAGCTTGAAACTCTCGCTCGGGTGCATGAGCAAGACTTTCAGCCCATCAACCTTTTCCTCACCTTTCCTTAGGCGATTTTCTTTCGCTACCTGTTCGCTTACCGCCCGGTAGGTAAGCCCGTAGCGCTCAGCGAGCGCGGCGGCGTAGGCGAGGCCGCCGGGCGGATTGGGCAAAATTTTGTAAGTGCGCAGTGCCGGGTCATCAGGGTGGACAGCGGCGACCATACTGATCGTGGCTTCGTTGGCGGTGGCGAGCTCGTCGACGAAAGTCACGAGCACGCAGGTTGAGCCCCGGGCCACTAGCTGCGCCAGCAGGGCTCGGCCGAGGAGGGCTGCGTCGCTCACGGTCGTCGAAGAGAAGCTCTCGTTCAAGATGATGACACTGCGCGGGGAAGCCTGTCCGATGACGCCACGGAGGTGCACGAGTTCCTCTTCCAGGTGGCTCCTGCCCGCGCTGAGCCGTTCGGCCTGAGCGAAGGAGGTGAGCACCAAATCAGCCAGCACCAGGTTGGCTTCTCGGGCCGGCACGGGCAAGCCCAGGCTGGCCAGGTAATGGAGCTGGCCGAAGGCCCGGGCGAAGGTCGTCTTGCCACCATTGTTAGGCCCGGTGATCACCAGGATGTGGCCGTCCGGGCCAAGGTCGAAGTCGTTGGTCACGATGGCGCCCAATGAGGGCCGCGAGGCGACCTTGGCCGCCAGGGCGAGGTCGAATGCGTCACTGGCCCGTTCGCGTCC
>JASHVH010000222.1 GCA_030039575.1 Acidimicrobiales bacterium
CGCACTGTGGGGGATGACTATTGTGCAGGGCGGCCAGGCGGTTTCGACACCGACCGCGTTCAGCTCGTACGGTTTCTCGGTCAGCTACACCGGTCGCAGTCGATAGCCGACTCGCAGCGCAACCTGTCCCCGGCTAGGGCTAGGCCTTCCCAGACAATTTTACGATTTGCGGTGGCCGACGTCCGCTAGACCACGCACAGGCCCTGGGCCAAAGCGGTGCGCTCCATTGCGCGTATGGGGTACCAGCACCACGCGTGCCGTGGTGGAAACACGAGCGGAACACCAGCCGTCGGCCTGCCCACGTAACAACCGTCACACCGAGGGACGGCGCCGATATCGGCACTTTCGGACCGTTCGTCTACCTACAGAACGGCGTTTCTAGAGGGTAGACGCCATAGCAAGCCGGCAGCAATCGGTGCTCGGAATTACGGCTCCACCATCACAAGTGCGAGTTCAAACTCAAGGTTGACATTGTCACTGACCATGACGCCGCCGGCGTCCAGCACGTAGTTCCAGCTGACCCCCCATTCTTTGCGGTTCATCGTCGCTTCGCCCTCAAAGCCAACACGGAGCTTTCCCCACGGGTCGATGATGCTGCCGATTAGCTCGAGCCGGATGTGCACAGGCTTGGTGGTACCCCTGATGGTGAGGTCGCCGACGACCTCGTAGTGGCCAGCTCCGAGCCTTTCCACCGAAGTTGAGCAGAAGGTGATCTCGGGGTACTGGTCCGTGGCCAAGAAGTCGTTGTCGCGCAAATGGGCATCACGGCCGGCATTGCGTGTGTCGATGCTTGCGGCCCTTATGGTGACCTCGAAGTGAGAGTTGGACGGTACGGCCTCGTCCAGGTAGCCAGTGCCCTCGACCTCGTTGAACGCTCCCCTGACCTTGGTCACCATGGCATGGCGAGCGGAGAACCCTATACGCGTGTGGGAGGCGTCCAGGGCGAAGGCCCCGGTGAGGCCTGTTGGGGGCGGGAACAAGCCGCCCGGAACCTGCCTCATATTGTTTTGGGTGGTGGACATCGATCCTCCTCAGTTGGCTGTTACCTGAAGAGAGCAGGATAAAGAGGGCCTGTTCCAGCGGTGTTCCACGCACGTGACGCGATAATGGGGAGACATGGGGGCAGGGGTGCCTGGAGGCCAAAGGTCGGCGTCATCGAAGGTCCGGGTTCAGCTGCTCGGCCCGTTCAGGCTCTCCGTAGGCGAGCGGAACGCCGGCCCGTGGCCCCGCGCTAGCGCCAAACGGCTGTGCGAGCTCACCTTCGTGAGCCCTGGGCGACGGGTGACCCGCGACCTCGCTTGCGAAGAGCTGTTCCCCCACCTCAGCCCGCGGGATTCCGCCAGGGCCCTGTCGAAGGCGTTATCGACGGCTCGTCGGGTGCTGGCTGACCTGGGTGGGCCGGCAGCCAACCTGCTCGGGTCAGACTTGCACAGCATCTGGGTCTCGCCCCAAGCTCAAGCAGACAGCGACTGGGAGGGCCACCAAGAGGCTCTTCGGGCTGGCCTGGCTGCTCCGTCGGGGTTGCGCCGTGACGACGGGCTCGTGGCCGCCCTGGCGGAGAACGGGGCCTTGCTCGCGGACGAGCCCTATGCTGACTGGGCTACCCGCCTCCGCGAACGCCTCGAGCTACTCCGCCAAGAGGCTCGCCTGGCGCTGGCCCGGGACCGTAGCACGGGCGCGGGCCGGTTCCGGCCAGACGCAGTAGTGGAAGCGTGGGAAAGCTGTTTAGCTCACGACCCCGCGTGCGAGGAGGCGGCGGCCGCGCTGATGGGCGCTTATTCTGCGCAGGGCCTGCGCCATTTGGTCCTGCGGACCTACGAGAACTGCTGCGCCGCTCTCCAAGAGCTGGGCCTGGCACCCTCGTCGGTGCTGGACGAGGCCCGGAAGAAGGCGGTTTATGTTCCCGGCAGCCACCTGCCCCCGGCCACAGCGCGACCACTGGCGGACACGGCTCCCCTCACCCCACGGGAAGCCCGCAGAGTAGTAAGCGTGCTTTGCACCGAGGTGGTGATGGCTGGCCGCGGGGCCGACAAGCGCGACCCCGAGGACCTAAGCGCGGTGGTGGGCCGGGCTTTGACCGGTGCCATTTCCCACACCGAGGAGTTCGGGGGGACGGTCACGTCGGTGGCCGGGACCGGCTTTCAAGCTCTGTTCGGGGCGCCCGAGGCGCACGAGGACGACCCCGAGCGCGCGGCCAGGGCTGCGTTCCGGACCTTGCAGTCGGTCGACCCGGGCGCTGGCGTCGCCCTGCGAAGCGGCTTAGAGACGGGCGTGGCCGTCGTAGGGCCGGTAGGGGGAGGGGCGAAAGTCGACTACGGGGCTATCGGAGAGGTCGTGGCCATCGCGGCTGGCTTGCAATCAACCGCCAGCGCCGGCTCCGCCCTCGTCGGCCCAGTCACCCGCGCTGCCATTGAAGGCCTTTTCGAATGGGGGCCCACCGAAGAGGTCGAGCTGGCCGGCAGCTCGAAAGCAGTGGCCGCCTCCTACCTTGGGGCGCCCAAGGCTCGCACGAGCAACAAGCGCCGCCAGGCCAAGCAGGCTCCTTTAGTCGGGCGCGAGGCGGAGTTAGCAGTCGTCGACAGCGCTCTGCGGGGAGCGCTCAAGGGTGGCGGCGCGATCGTGTGCTTGGTGGGTGAGGCCGGCCTCGGCAAGACGCGCCTGGTGCACGAGTGCCGCAAGCGCTATATGACGTGGGTGAACGCCCGGACTGGCCGGCTCCCCCTATGGCTAGAGGGACGAGGAGCTTCTTACGCCTCGGCTTTGCCGTACGGCCTGTACCAACAGCTCTTGGCCAGTTGGGTGGGTGCGGGTACCGACCAGGGCGAGCCAGTTTTGGGACCTGCCCTCGAGCGGGCACTAGATGTGATGGCGCTCAAGGAACACTGGCCCGTAGTGGCCCAGATGATGGGGCTGGCCCCCGGGCCAACGCCACGCCTACCCCCTGAGGAACTGCAGAGGGCCACGTTCGCCGCGTTGCGCTCCGTTTTTGCCCGCCTGGTCTCTGCGGGGCCCACAGTGCTGGCCCTCGATGACTTGCACTGGGCCGACCCTGTGTCGGTGCGCCTTTCGAAGGAGATCGCCTCGTTGGCGGGGCACGGCCCTCTTTTGGTCCTCGCCACTTGGCGCCCCGAGGAGGACGAGCAGGTTGACCGGCTCGAGTCGTCCTTGGCCGAACATGCCGGTGTAGTCCTTCATAGGGTCGAGCTAGGGCCGCTGCCCCTACATGCTGAGCGGCTGCTAGCGCGTCAGCTAGTAGGCGGGGACGCCACCCAAGAAGCGTTGGAGGCGGTGAGGGCGGGTGCCGATGGCAACCCCCTGTTCTTGGAGGAGCGGTGCGCCGAGTTCTTGGAGACAGGGGCCCTGGCGTACGTCGGAGGAAGGTGGCGCCTCCAAGGCGCGGCCCCGGCCCTGCCCCATTCGCTCGAACGCCTCGTGTCCTCCCGCGTCGACCGGCTCAGCCCCCGCGCACAAGAGGTGGCTCGCAGCGGCTCGCTGCTAGGCCAGGAGTTCGGCCTCCGCCTGCTGTCCGCGGTCTGCGAACTGGAAGGCCCCTTTGGGCCGGCGCTCGACCAGCTGTGCGCCAAGGGCTTGCTACAGCAAATAGCCACTGGGGCCGAGCCCACTTTTCGTTTCCGCCACAGCCTCATCCAGGAGGCGATTTACCGGGGTATGGTCCGGGCGCAACGAACTGCCCTGCACGGCCGGGCCGCTTTCGCCTTGGAGGCTATGTCAGCGCAGAGCCTTGAGGAAGCCGCCGCCATCCTCGGCCATCATTTCGCTGGCGCCGGCGAGCTGGAACGTGCGGTTTACTACTTCGAACTGGCCGGCGACACCGCGGCCAGGGCATTCGCCAATGCGGAGGCGGAATCTTCGTTCGGCACCGCCCTCACCATCGTCGACGGCTACCCATCGCGGAACGAAGTCATGGCGGGTGCCGCAGTCCGCTTGCGGGGCAAGCTCGCAGAGGTCCTTTCTAGAGCGGCGCGACGCGAAGAAGCCCGGAGGGTGTTGCGTACTGCCTTGCGCCTGGTCGGCCCGGCCGAGGCCGTCCAGGCCGCCCACCTCCAGGCGCAGC
>JASHVH010000019.1 GCA_030039575.1 Acidimicrobiales bacterium
CCCGCCGGCGAGACCGGGCCACTGAGGCAGCAGGACCCGCCCGCCGCTCCTCCCTGGCCGCCGGACTCGCCGGACAGCTCCGGGCCCGCTCATCGGGCGGCAGGCCCTTTGCCAACGGCTAGCGGCCTTTAGCCGGGCGGCGGCCATGGAGCGTCCCGGTCACCGAGGCGACCCTGCTAGTCGAATACGAACCGCAACGGTTCGCCTAACCGGCCCTGCCTCTGACCGCTCGCCTCTCGGGACCCCCTCGTCGTAGTCATCCGCCTGTTGGCCCTTCCCGGGTCTCGGCACCGTGACCGCCGCCCCTTTTGTTTGGTTCGAACATAAGCCGGCGTGGGGCCCACGAGGGGACTAAGAGTTCCAGGCAAGGGTCGCAGAGCAACCGGAAATAATGCCTCTGACCTGGGGCAAACGTAAAAACCGAATCGACGACCCTCACCTTGGCTCGTCATCGCTCGGGTCCTTCGCCACAGTTATGCTCGGACCCGGATTATGGCTCTGAACAGGGCTGGAGGGTTAGCGACAAAACTCACTGACTAGGCTGTTCTGGCATTTGGACAAGAGCGTTCCCCAGTTTTAGCCCGGCTCTTGCCCACTAACCGAGCAGGTCTTCGACCTCGCTGAGGGCCAAGGCCTCCAGTTCACGCACGAGCTCTCGTAAGCGCCGGTCAGCAGCGACCAAGGGACGCAACCGCTCCGCTTGTCCCGCGCTGAGCGTCCGCGTCACTTGGTGGCCCGCCTCTTGGCGCATCCAGGTGGCGTAGGGCCCGTGCAGGCGGGGCGGGTCGGCCCGTGTCGTGACGCCTCGTGCCACTTATTGCCGTGCCGATTTGGCCCGGATTTGGCCCGACGGTACAGCCTCACATCCTCCAGGTGGTCCTCTGTTCCGGGCGACGTTCCAAGCCGGTTGAGAGAGGCGGTTTCTCGCAAGCACCTGGCCCGTTCCGGCACCGACACCATCTGACGGCTGCCAGGCTTACTGGATCCGACGGCGTGGGTGCCAACAAGATTTGCCTCGGAGGGCGGCCAGTGGCGATTGCCCTGTCACCGCCAGCTCGCCACCCAGAGTGCAGGGAGCTTGTTCGGAAAGGCGAGCACAGACCCGTCGTTCGGGCGCCGCCGGTTAAGCGTGCGATCGTGAAACCGCCTGCACCCTAAGGAACATTCTGTGTGTAAGCATCGGGCGAGCGAGGCATCAACGGAACCGCGGCCTCCGAAATACTGATTTGCAGGCTGCAAGATCACACGGCCAGCCCGGCTCGCCGTAGAGGCGAGGTCGACGCTGTCCTGATGTCCTGCCGCGCCCGGACGGTGCACTTGACGAGATCAGACGGTACCGACGGTCACCACCGGTTGGCCCACGGCGAGGCCGAACGCACTGACCATCCTGTCCGGCGCTTGCTGGAGCACCGCGTTCCCCGCCACGTAATTGGGGCCATAAATGGAAAGATCAAAACCCAGTACTTGGGCCGTCCATATCCTCGTGATGGCATAGCTGAGAGCGGCGTAGTGCGAGGTGAACGTGATAATCGTGAACCCGTAGAACGGGTAGCCCTGGAACTGAGCGCCGCAGGTCGGGCACTGGAACCCCACCGAGCTGTCACAATCGACGCCGCCGCAATTTGTCGGCCCATAGACCTTGAGCCCGCTGAAGCGGTCGTGCGGGAGGTAGTGGACGATGCCGTTGAAGAAGCGCTGGGCCAGGCCGATGGTCGGGGGAGGCGGGGGGATACTTGCGATGGCGGCCAGGGGCAGGTTGGCCGGCAGGCCACCGGGTGTCGCCGCCACCTTGGCACTGCCGAAGCCGTACACCTTGCCGTCCGAGCCGGCCATCCAATAGCCGTCCTCGTCCTGAGTGAGGGCGATCCCCACGATGTTGCCGACCCTGACACCGATCCCGGGCAGCGAGCCGTAGAACCTGACCCCGGTGCCGAAATTGAAGACGCCGCCGTCCCGGCTCACCAGCAGGTAGCCTGTGCTGGCCGGGTAGGCCACCATCCCCACCACGTGCTGGGTGCGGACGCCGATGCCGGGCAGGGAGCCGTAAAACCGGGCATCGCCGAAGGTGAAGATCCCGCCGTCCGACCCGAGTAGGTAGTACCCCCTGTCGTCCGCCGTCACGGCCATGGCCACGATGTTGGAGACCCGTTTGCCCAACCCGGGCACCGAACCATAGAACCTGGCGTCGCCGAAAGCGAACACGCCGCCGCCGGCACCGACCAAGTAGTACCCCTGGCCTCCGGCGGTGGCGGCTATCGCCCGTCCGGCGGAGGTGTTGGCGTTCCCGAGCGACGGCGCCGTGCCCAGGCCGAACACGCGCCCATTGGTTGTCGCCAGCCAGTACGCCGGCGTACGGGGGTTGACCACCAGCTTGTAGGTGCCCGGCCCGGAGGAGCTCAAGAAGGCGCCGGAGCCCGAATAGCTCGCTGACAAATTGTGGCTCCCGGCCAGCAGGTACGTGCTAGTGCAGGTGGCCACGCCGGTGGCGGCATTGACCGGCAGGCCGCTGCAGCCCAGGATGGGGCTCCCGTTGCCGGTTATGTCCACGGTGCCCCCGTTGGGTACCGGGGCCACTCTGGCGGTGTAGGTGACGGGCTGGCCCGCCACGGCTGGGTTGGGGGAGGCCGAGACCGACGTGGTCGTGGTCGTCGTGCCGGCGATGACCGTGAGCTGTTGCTCGGCACTGGGGCTGATGCCGTTCGCGGCCGTAATCGTCACCGTGAAGGTCTTGCCGGCGACGCTAGGCTCCTGGAACCCGGAGATCACCGCGGCGCCGTACCTGTTGGGCCTGAAAAGCAGGCCCGTCGGCAGGGCGCCAGACTCGGTGAGGGTCGGGGTGGGCGAGCCTGAGGCGGCAACCACAAGTGTGTTGAAGGCGCCGGCAGAATATTGCCAGTTGGAGGGGCTTATGATCCGGGGGGCCGTCCCCGATGTTGCTTCGATGACGGTGGCTGCGCCGGCTGAGTCGGCGGGGGCCAGGAGGCCGGCAAGCACGGCCGACGGCACGACTACAAAACGCCACTGACGCTGTTGTCGATGTTTGTGTTCCACTTTGGGCCTCATTTCAGGTCGGTAACAGGGCCCGGCCGTTGTGCTGGGCCGGCTCACGCCGGCACGCTGGCCTGACGGCTCACCACTGGACGCCTTCCCCCAGGAGACCAGCCTCCGGCCACGGCCGTCGGGGAGACGATGGTCCCTCATCTGAGCGGGCCGGGACGAGACCGTTGGTTCGGCCCACCACGTCGGGCCCCACGCAACCCACACACCCTCATAGCCTGCCACGCGGCACTGTTCCGCGGCTCTGTGAAGCCTCCTAACGGGACATCGCAACTCGGGCAAGTGGCGACCCCGTCAGAGAGCCTCCCCACCCTGCTCGATAAGACGCGGCCGACACCGGTCCGCCCAAGCCATCTGTAAGCGGTCAGACGGGATTTTGTTCCGGTGCACTGACCGGTCTTTCGTTCACCGGGCGACCGACGAAAGTGGGGCACTAGAGATGAGACCGTGATGCGCCGCGGTTTTGGCCCGGGCGAAGCCACTCGCGAGCTTGTTGCGTACCAATGGCGCTGCGAACTGTTGGCGGTACTCGACCGTCTGGACGAATCCGTCGGCCTCATCGTGGACGGGATCGCGGCGGCCCAGCGCGACAGGCAGGGATGGGCACTCGACTTCTTTGAAACCTGGCGGGGTCGGCAGCTGTTTCAACGGGGCGAGTTGCCAGATGCGGCCGCAGTCCTAGGTGGACGGTTTGATTCAAACTAGTCTTTTCCCGTCGTCGGTGCGCTGTACGCGGCGGCCGTGACCTCGCTTGGGCGTGTAGCCATCCATACCGACGACGAGCAACTCAAGCGTCAAACTGGCGAGGTCGCCAAAGACATGGTCGAGACAGGTACGCCGGCGAACCGCTCGCATGGGGCGTGGCTACTGGCGCTGCTCGCTCTGGCCAACGGTCGTCACCGTGAGGCGAGAGCCTGGATCGATGCGGCAGAGACGGCAGACGACGAGCTGATACTCCCCCTTTATCCGATGGACGTTACTGATGAGCCACACCTCGTGTGCTTCAGGCTTGAGGTGTGAGCCAACAATCAAGAAGCACCTTCGTCCTAGTTGACCCTAGTGAGGTCCTCCAGGCATTGGTAGGCCTCAAAGACGTCCGCGTCGTCCACTACAGGCGCAACGGCGCCGACGTCGAGCTGATGGTCGAGCAGGTTGTCGATGAGGTGCGCTGCCCCAACTGTTCGGGGCCTGCTCTGGTCCACGAGCGTCCTGTGGTGCACTACGTCGACTTGCCCGTTTACGGCACCGCCATGTCGCTCGCCTGGAAGAAGCACCGGGTGCGCTGCATCACCCCCGAGTGCCCGAAGAACACCTGGGTGCTCGAGGACCACCGCATCGCGGCCAAGGCCTGCCTGCTCACGACCAGGGCGGCCAAGTGGGCCACCGTGCAGGTCGGCGGGGGCAGGACGGTGAAGGAGGTGGCTGGCGAGCTCGGCTGTGATTGGCACACCGTGAACGACGCCGTCACCACCTACGGCGAGGCCCTACTAGAGGCGGACCGCAAACGGCTGACCAAGACCACCGCCATAGGCCTCGACGAGACTTCGTTCGTGAAAGCCGGCCTCCACAGCCACGCCAGTTACGCCACCACGGTGGCCGATGTCGAGAACCACCAGGTCATCGACATCCTGCCCAGCCGCAATTTCGTCGACGTGGCCGCCTGGCTCGACAAGCAGCCCCGGGCTTGGAAACAACGCCCTGAGACTTACGAAAAACTGGCCGAAGCGTACTACCAATACGACCACGACCCAACGCTCCGCGCCGCAGTCTCATTTGGGCACGGGGAGAACTTCTCCAGAGGCATCGACGTTGACGGGTTCAGGTCGCTCGCAGGGACGGGCAAGCCCTGGATCGCCAGCACCGGCACGATAGACCCTCTGGCCAAGTGTGCTCCGCGCCTCGCCAAGCCCCTGATCGTGGTCACCCATGGCGATACGTGGAACATGGCCCATGAGCTCCATCTCGTGGCCGATATCCGGATTGCTTCAGCCGACACCCGCTTCGGGCAGGATGAGAACACGCACGGGCGCTTTCCCGGAGGAGGGGCGACCATCCGGTTCCCCCGCGAAGTCGGCTGGGGGAACGCCATGCGCTACATACTGACCGGGGACCACTGGAGTGCCGACGAAGCGTACCGTATGGGAGAAGTGCAGGAGATAGCTCCGGGTGCGAAAGAAGCACTGGAGGCTGGCGTCCGGATCGCGGAGAAGGTGGCCGACTGCGGCCCGCTTGGCATCCGGACCTCGTTGGCGTCTGCGCACTTAGCCATTGACCACAGCGAGGAAGATGCGCTGTCGGAACTCGACGCGCAATTTGGGGCCCTTTTCCACACGCGGGACTTTACAGAAGGCCGTGAGGCGGAAGCGGAAGGTCGAAAGCCGGTCTACCGGGGAGAATAAGCCTCATAAAAAGCAGGCCACAGCTTGGACCTTAGAGCCGCAGGCCATGTCTCCCAGGGCGCCTCGCGGACTGGCCGTTAGGGTGCGATGGCGGCGACAACCGGCTAACCCTCTGACCGTGCCCCCGCCACCCCGAAGACGGTCGCTCGAAGACGATCGTTCGTTCAGCCTGGGTAAGCGTACGAAAAGAACTGGAAATCGAGACGACCCCCGGGGCCTCCTGGCGTCGACCCTACCGGGAGGGAACCCAGGCGTACGCCGCTTGCCTACCCACCAACATTTGGGATGGCTCTTTAGTCCTCGGTCCGACGACCGGACCATTGGTTTCGACCAACCCACTCTCCCCCGGTCACATGGCCGGGGGTTCTGTCCCAGGCAGGACCACGAATCACTTGACGCTGGCCGGCGGCTCGACTGGAGCGGGGAAGGCTCGAGTCTCGTTTGCCTCGGACGCGTTGGTGAGCGGGGCTGACCGACCCTCGGCCACTAGGTGGCGCCACGCCGTCTGCCAGTCGGGGAGCTCCGAACTGTCCTGCTCCCAATCGACGAAAGTTGCCTCGTCGCATAGGTGGTCCACCGGCCCTATCGTGCTTTTGTGCGGTTCGGCGTTCATGAAGGCTTCGATCTGCGGTCGTGCCTGCCAGGCGGTCACGTCCCACCACACGTCGTACGCCTCGGCCAAGGCGTCAACGCCCAGGTTGCCTTCAAATTTCTGCGCCAGCTCGATCACGGCGACGGCGTGGGTGAAGAACTCGTCGAGGAGGGAGTGGTCCCTCAACCGCAGGCGGGCTACAACGATGATTGGCATGAGGTTCCTTTTCGTGTTGGGCCCGGTCCTTCGGCACCCATGGCCCCGAAGGCGGAGGCCGCTTCCGACCAGTACGAACTGATGATGAAGTTGGGAGTGTGTGGAGCTATGGTTCTGCCTTTTACT
>JASHVH010000223.1 GCA_030039575.1 Acidimicrobiales bacterium
TGGCGTGTGGTGGGTGAACGACCCCGATTGCATCATGGCCCGCCCTCAAATGGAGAGGCGGGACCTCTGGGTTGAATACCTCGCGTTGCTCCAGGGAGTTCGCTTCAGCGGCGACTCTCTCTTAGAACTCGAGGGAGAAGCGCTCGAGATTACCCGACGCCTCCTAGGGGAGGCGTCGAACGCTGACCTCGTCGAAAATACAGACATCGTACAGATCGACAGGCTAGGGCGAAACCTCCCCAGCAACCCTGCCGGTTGCTGACCCGCCTAGCCCGGACTCACCGTCGGCGCACACTTGAGGTATGCCACCACGACTCGCCTCTCCTCCGTGACCGGGGACCTGCAGGTGGGACCAGCCCGGTCGTAATTTGAGCCGGCACACTCCTCAAGGCGGCGGACGCGAGGGCGCAACGCCACCCAGCGCTCACCAGAGGCCTAAAAGCAATAAAGCTTCCGAGACGTCGGGGGGTGGGTCAACCACCCAAGTGTTCTCAGCAATGGTCGTGCAAGAGGCGGGCACTTCCTTACCCGCGTTCAAATCAACCACACGCCGCACGGTGACGGTGTCCCTCGCGCGAAGCGTGACGGGACCGCCGTGAGGTAGGTAAACGGCGGCTGTCCGCGCTTCGGGATCGACCCCCACCGAGACGTCGGCCGCTCCCCAGGCTCCGTCGACGACCGTTAAATCTTCTGGCCGAACGGCGAAACGGCAGATCCCCTCTTGCTCGGCAATCGTCCGGCACATAGCAGCATCGTCTGACCCAGGGAGGAAGAGAGCTTCACGCCAATCGAGAGGCGTGCCTGAGAAGTGCACGCTAGTAAAATCCTCGCCGGTCCGGTGCCATCCCCAGAGACCATGGGCTCCGTAGGCGACGCCGGCGGAAGCGCCTCCGACAACGCTCTCCCAGATGCCACGCCGGACGGTCGTCCGCCCAAACCGGCCCACGCCTCCTCCGATCCGATGCCCCTCGTAGGCCGGTTCCGCGTTCATCACGGGGCGGTCACCGGCCATGGCCCGGTACCGGGCGGCCAACTCACGGGCCAGGCCGGGCGATTCTCCGTGGTGGCCAGACTGAAATATGAGGGCGTCCGCTAGCTTTTCCAGCTCCGGAGGCAGCACAGCCGTCGGCGCACTGTGGAAGGCAACGAGGCTGTGTGGCCAGGTCTCGTGCACAGACTCGGCAAAGCGCCGATACGACTCCACCTCGGTCGAGGCCGTGAACCCGGCGTCCCCACTGACAATAAGTAGGCACTCACCGTCTTGGACGACGTCGGACAGTGTCGAGAGGTACTCCGCTCGCGCCTCCTCGGGCAAGACGAACCCGGGCGTCCGGGTTGCGCCCCAGGTACCCTCGACGTAGTTGACCCAGAGGAGGACGAGGCCGCAAACGATGCCGGCTTCACGGGCCATGTCCAACCGCCGCCGGAGGAGCTCAAAAAAACGGCCGTTGAACCGCCAGGCTCTGTTGGTCACCGCATCCTCGTCGAAGGGGGCCAGGTTCGAGTCTCCAAGCGAGCGGTCGTGCAGGATGGGGAGCACGGACACTAGGGCCGCGTTGAAACCCTGTCTCGACCGCCTCCGCAGGTAAAAGGCCCATTCGTCCTCGGTGGCGTCGCCCAACGCGCTCCATACCGTGTCCGCCAGGAGAAAGACGCTTTTCCCATCTGTATTGAAACGGCCCTGACTCGAACTCAATGTCATGCGTGGCTCCTTCTGCTCATTATCACTTGTGACCGCGAGTAAGCCGGGCCGCCATTGTTAATGTCTGTCCAACATGGCGTTGTCTTGCGGGCGCCAGCGCCCGGGACCTGTTAGGTGAAGCGGCGCTATCACCAGCCTCTTATGAGGGTTTATCAGCTCCGACAACCGGACCGATTAAACGGCCGCCAAGGGTTTGCCGGTCAAAGTATCGTCTCGCCGCCATCGGCCATGTAGGTAGCGCCAGTAACATACGACGCCTGGTCTGACGCCAGGAAGACGGCCACAGCGGCGACCTCCTCGGGCCTGCCAGGACGGCCCATCGGCACCCGGCGCAGAACTGTATCGCGGGCTTCATCGTTGTCCATGATGGCCGAAACGAGTGGGGTGTCGGTAAAACCGGGGACGAGGGTGTTCACCCGGATACCCCGGGCGGCATAGTCGGCGGCCATAACGCGGGCCAGGCCAAAGGAGCCGGCCTTGCTAGTGGAGTAGGCGTGAAAGCGCGACGCCGTCCCTCGCAGACCGGTTGGCGAGCCCAAGCAGATGACTGCTCCTCCACCCCCTCGCAACAACTCCCTGACGCCGTACTTGCAGGTAAGGAACATCCCGGTCAGGTTCACGTCGATCGTCAGCTGCCAGGCACCGAGCTCGAGCTCGTCCACGGGGGCGTCTCGTCCAAAGAGCTGTATACCGGCGTTGGCCACAACTGTGTCGAGCCCGCCGAGCTGGCCGGCGGCCGCCTGGAAAGCGGCAGCGACCTGGGCCTCGACCGAGACATCGACGACGTGCAAGCTCGTTTTTGGCCCCTCACCTAGGGTGGCTTGGAACTCTCGTAAGGCGCCTTCTTGGCGGTCGAGCAGGGCTACCGCCGCCCCTTCCTCGTGAAAGCGCTTGGCGATCGCCTTCCCGATCCCGGACGCAGCACCCGTGACGACCGCGCGCTTACCGACCAACCCGTCCTTCATTCCCACCTCCTAAGTGGTGCCATATCTCCTCTCAGTGGCTCAGTCGGCGCCGCAACTACTCGGCCACCAAGGCGTCGAACACCTCACGGTGGAGAGCGTTGAAGTCGGGGTCAGGTATGCCATGAGCAGGCGTGGCAGGGTCGCCGTACCCGCCCTGGAACATATCGTGGTGGTAGGTGTAGTAGCCGCCGGCAGCCTCGGTGCCCCGCAGGTGAGCCACGTGCTGAACGGCGGCTGTACCCCCAACGATCCCGCCGAACCTGACCAGCCCGCACCGCGCTGGTTCGTCGTCTATCACCGGCTTCCCGTATGCCTTCACCAGTTTGCTGACCTGCCGCGGGCCGTCGACCCAGAACTGAGCCGGGGGTTGCCGGACGGTGTGGGGAGTCAAAACGTCCATTAGGCAATTGTGGCGTTCGTCTCCCAGGTCGTCGGAAAATCCAGGGCTGTTGGTGACGAGCCGGTCGGCATCAACCGACTTGACCAGGTCGTAAAAACGCTCGGTGCTCGCATTGTTCTCGTTCCAAATCTGCAACAAAACGTTACGATACGGGAGCAAGAGATGACTGACGTTCGTCGCCGCCTTCGCCAAGCAATCGACGGCCAGGTTGGGGTCGCGCTCGTGAGAGAACAGCGTCACCTCCAGGGCCATCCCCTGGTCTGAGGTTGCCGTAGCAAGTTGGCAAAGCCTGTCAGAGAAATCACGCACGAGTTGGCCGGTGGGCCGGAAGAGGCTTTGGCCGGGCCCGACATCAGCAAAGCGGTAGGGCTCACTGAAGTCCCACTGGCACCAAACTCGCAAGGCTGTTACACCGTTATCCCAAAACTTCGCAACCCAGGCTCGACGCCCGGCGTCGTCGCGGTTGAACGTAGGGTTGAAAAGCGCATTAAAGAAGCTCAGCCCCCGGAAACGAAATGGCATCCCGCCCAGGCAAAGGAGCGTCCCATTGACCGAAAGAACCGTGTTGGCGGGTTCGAGGACCGAGGCGTGGCTCACTCGTCGATCCGAGGGACGGCCGTCTCGCGCTCCCACCAGCCAAGGCACCGCTCGTAAGTTGAGGCAAACACGCTACCCTGCTCCTGTTCTCCGTCGCGGAGCCAGGCGTCCCCGAACTCCTTGGCCACTCGCCCAAAGCCTTCTAAGAGTGTCGTGCTATACCGGAATCCCAGCTCCTCTTTCGCGCGGCTGCAATCGAAGACGTTGTTGTACTGGTAGTTCTCAACCAGCACAACCGCGTCCTCTCCGAACACCCGCTGTAGCACCGTGGTAGGTATATTGACGGCCTCCAGCGGGGGCGACCCGAACGCTTCGGCTGCGATCTCCCAGTACCTATGCCAAGTGACTACCTCCTCCCCGGCGGCGTTGTAGGCCCGGTTGTAGGCCATCTCGTTACCTATGGCGGCGACAAAGGCCGCCGCCACATCGGGTGCGAAGCAAGCGCACCAGAGCGAGCTGGCATCACCGTGCAGCACTAACGGCAAGCCGGCCCTCAGCCTGAGCAGGTGGTAGCCACGATGCCCCAGCGGATGGTTGGGGCCATGGTTTGGCCCTCCGTAAGTCTGCGCCGGCCGGAGGATCGTAAGGGCAAAGGCCCCATCTCGCGCCGCTTTCTCAAGTAGCTCTTCGGAAGCAACCTTCCCCACCGCGTAGGGAAAGCTTGGACGAGCTCCCCGGGCGGAGGTCTCAGTTATCGGATAAGGTCCTCGGCCTTTGACGAACACATCGGTCGTGCTACAAAAGATCACCTGGGGAACTACTCCCCCCACCGCCTGTAGAAGAACCTCTGCGTCACGCTGGCTATAGCCACACATGTCGATCACGCAGTCGAAGCTTCGGCGGTTGATCTCGTCCCGCACCTGAGCTATCTCGTCCCGGAAGCCCGTGATCCGCTCCACACCTGCGGGGGTGTCCGCCGAGGTCAGTCCGCGGTTGTAGAGGAGAACCTCATGCCCCGAGGCAACCAGTTGTCGGACGATGGCCGCACTGATCAGTCCCGTGCCTCCAAGGATGAGGATCTTCACCACGCTCTCCCGGCCATCACCGATGTGAGCTCACGAACGCCGTCCGTCCCGTCCACGCCTCTAATCTTCCTCTCAGACTGCCCGGTATACTGACTCAGCAACAGCTGTCCCCCAGGGCGCGAGGCTCTTTTCGGCCGGGTTCGCTGGAACGTCTTCACTTTCGGCCACTGGCGTCCCCATCCCCTCGGCAAGCGCGTTGTGAGCACCTCTCCGCCATCGAACGACGTCTCACCCCTTGAGCGCGCCACCCAGGCCGCTCACAAACTTACGCTGGAAGATCACGTACACGACAACAACGGGGATGATAGATATGACTACTCCTGCGCTTAGCACCGTTAGGTTCTGCATGTACGTGCCATTAAGCGCCAATAGCCCAGCCTGCACTGGCCTAAGGTTACTGTTCGTAATAAATAGCTCGGCGAACAGGAACTCGTTCCACGTCCACACCGTGTCAAAAATAGCGAGCGCGGCGATGGCCGGCCAGCTGAGCGGGACCATCACGCGCCAGAGGATCCGCACCGGCCCGGCACCGTCCATTCGGGCGGCTTCCTGTAACTCACGAGGAATGGTCCGAAAGAACCCTCGTAACAATAGGGTCCCGAAGGGAAGGCCGAAACCCACGTAGATCATGATGAGCCCGATCCAGGTGTCGAAGATGTGCCAATCATAGAGCAGGTCATGCAGCGGCACGAGCGCCGCTTGAGGCGGAAAGATCATCCCGACTAAGACAAACCCGAATACGATGGTTCCGAGCCTCGTCTCCTTCAATACCAGAGCATAAGCCAATAACGCCTCTAGGGTGATGCCAATTGGCACTTTTATCGCCGTTATGATAGCACTATTCCGCATGTAGTGGGCCATAGAGCCTTGCGTCCAAGCAGTGACAAAATTGCTCCAGTCAAAACTTCTTGGGATAGATATAAGTCCGTCTGGGCTGTAGATCGCGTTCGGTCCCTTGACGGACGCCATCACTACCAGGA
>JASHVH010000224.1 GCA_030039575.1 Acidimicrobiales bacterium
CAAGTGCCCATAGACGGAACAAGTTGACGCGAGCTTCGTGGAGTTGGTCCAGCGCTTCCCAATAGGACGACCTCCGGACATACTTCCCGACGTTGGCCAGTCCTTCCCACGCCTGGCAGGCCCACACCCGGACCTCGTCGGCTTTGGGGTCGAGGGCTTCGTCGCCGACCATGTGGACTGCGCTTTCGGGGTCGTACAGCACAATGCTGCGGGGCAGGTGACCCAGTGTGGCTCCAACTGGTCTCGGTCAAGGGGCTGGCACCCGTTAGCCTCCTAGGAGTGAGGACCGTGTACTACCCGGGCGCATGCCCGGCCCCGCCGGAAGGGTCAGTCGTGACGATCGGGGCCTTTGACGGCGTCCACCTCGGCCACCGGCGGCTCATCGAACGGGTGCGCCGCACGGCCGGCGAGATCGGGGCCGTGGCGAGCGTGGTGACGTTCGACCGGCACCCTGCGAGCGTGGTGCGCCCTGAGTCGGCCCCCCTGCTACTGACGGACCTCGACCAGAAACTCTCGCTGCTGGCGGAGTGCGGCGCCGAGCTCGCCCTCGTCGTACATTTCGACGCCGAACGCGCCGCCGAAAGGGCCGAAGACTTCGTGGCCGAAGTGCTGGTCGGTTGCCTCAACGCCCGGGCGGTGATCGTAGGCCACGATTTCCATTTCGGGCACAACCGGGAGGGGGACGTGCCGCTGCTCCAGCGCATGGGCGCCCAGATGGGCTTCGACGTAACCGGGATCCGTCTGGTGGGCGCCGGCAGCCAGGAACCCATCTCTTCGACCCGCATACGCCGGCTCGTGGCCGAAGGCGACGTGGCCGGTGCGGCCGCCCTCCTGGGCCGTTGGTACGAGCTGCGGGGAGTGGTAGCCCACGGGGAAAAGCGCGGACGCGAGCTCGGCTTCCCCACCGCCAACCTGGAGGTCAGCAAAGAGATGCAGATCTGCGCCGACGGCGTTTATGCCGGCTGGTACCTCCGGCCCGACGGGACCAGGCACCAGACTGCCATTTCCATCGGGCGCCAGCCCACGTTCTACGAGTCAAGGCCGTACTCGTTGGTCGAGGCCCACCTCCTGGATTTCCAGGGTGACCTGTACGACGAGCTCGGCACCGTGGAATTCGTCGCCCGCCTGAGGGGCCAGGAAAAGTTCGCGTCCGTTGATGCGCTCATCGACCAGATGTCGAGCGACGTGGCCCAGACGCGGCGCACGCTGGCGGCCACAGCGCCGAGATGAGGGGCGGTGAGCAGGGTAGGCGGGGGCCGCAGCTGCTAGGGTGCCACAGACTGCTAAAATAGGGATGGCGTTGTGCCGCGGCAGGTGCTCAGGCGACTGGTTACCGGGTTTACTGGTTACTGGGGCGACTTGGGTTGCTGCTTTGGGCGCGAGCAAGCTGGCCCGCCCCGGTTTGACCAGTTTTGAAGGCTAGCCAAGACCAAGGATCCACAAGCATGGCAGAAAAATCAGCGACCATCGAGGCGTACCGCCTCCACGAAACGGACACGGGTTCGCCCGAGGTCCAGGTCGCTTTGTTGAGCGAGCGCATCGCCCACTTGACCGAGCATTTGAAGGTCAACAAGCACGACCACCACTCCCGGCGCGGCCTAATGGTGCTCATTGGGCGCCGCCGCCGCCTGCTCGATTACGTCAAGAACAACGACGTAGAGCGTTACCGGGAACTCATAGGCCGGCTAGGGCTGCGCCGCTGACAGGCGGCGTAAGGGCAGGCTGTGGTCAGCTGCCAGTCGAGGGCTACCACCCGGGCGGTCGATGCCTGGGCCGGCAGCCGTCAACTGACAACTGGCTTGGTGCTGCTCCCCGCCCAGAGGGGGCCTTCGAAATGCGAAGGCCCAAACTTTGTGGCCCCCGGTGATGCCGGCGGCCACGACGCGAAAGGAGAACAACACCGAAATGGGGGAGCCCGTTTCTGTTTCAGCGCCGGTCTCTGGTACCGGCAAGACCATTACCTTCGAAACCGGCCTGCTGGCGCAGCAGTCCCAGGGGGCAGTAGTAGGGCGGATCGGCGACACCGTTGTCCTGGCTACCGCTAACGCCGCTCCGAGCGCACCCGAAGGCATAGATTTCTTCCCGCTCACCGTCGACGTAGAAGAGCGGATGTACGCGGCTGGGAAGATACCCGGCTCGTTCTTCCGGCGGGAGGGGCGCCCGACCGAGAGCGCCATACTGACAGCCCGCCTTATTGACCGCCCGTTACGGCCGTCTTTTGCAGAGGGTTATCGCAACGAGACCCAGGTCGTTATCACGGTATTGGGCGCCGATCAGGTGAACCCCCACGACGTAATCGCCATAAATGCCGCCAGTGCGTCACTGATGATCTCGGGTATCCCTTTCGAGGGCCCGATAGGCGCGGTACGCGTGGCGTACTCGCAGGATGGTAAATGGGTGCCTCACCCGACTTACGGGGAAGGCGACGAGTCGACTTTCGAGTTGGTTGTGGCCGGACGCGCCCTGCCTGACGGGGACGTGGCCATCATGATGGTCGAAGCCGGCGGCGGCGAGCGGGCCTGGGCCTTTTACCAACAGGGCGCCCCGAAGGTGACCGAAGAGGTCATCGCTGAAGGCCTCGAAGCGTCCAAGACCTGGATCAAGGAGTCGATCGACCTCCAGTGGAAGCTGCGGGAGGAAGCCGGCTCCAGGCCACCGATGGCCTTCCAGCCCCGCCGCGACTACTCGCCCGAGGTGTACGAGCGGGTCCAGGAGCTCGGGTCGGACCGGATCAGCAAGGTGACCACGATCTCGCTCAAGTCCGAGCGCGAAGCGGCCATGGAAGAGTCGGCCACCTCCCTCGTTGACGAACTGTCGGGGGAATTCCCGGGGCAGGAAAAGGAGATATCGGCGGCGGTCCGTTCGCTCACGAAGAAGCTCGTGCGCCAGCGCATCGTCGAAGAGGGGGTACGGATCGACGGCCGGGGGCCCCGTGACATCAGGCCCCTGTCGGCTCGTGTCGGCTTGATCCCGACGGCCCATGGGTCCGGGCTGTTCCAGCGGGGCGAGACGCAGGTACTGAACGTCACGACTCTTGGCATGCCGCGCATGGACCAGCTGCTGGACACCATCGGCACCGAAGAAAAAAAGCGCTACATGCACCACTACAACATGCCGCCCTCGGCCAACGGCGAAGTGGGGCGGGTCGGAAGCCCAAAGCGCCGCGAGATCGGGCACGGCCTGTTGGCCGAGCGGGCGTTGCTCCCCGTCGTGCCCTCCTTCGACGAGTTCCCGTACGCGCTGCGTCTCGTGTCCGAAGTCCTCTCGTCCAACGGCTCGACGTCGATGGCCTCGGTGTGCGCCTCGACCCTGTCGCTCATGGACGCCGGTGTGCCCATCAAGGCACCGGTGGCCGGCATCGCCATGGGGCTGGTCAAGGACGGCGACCGCTACGTGACCCTGACCGACATCCTCGGGGCCGAAGACGCCTTCGGGGACATGGACTTCAAAGTGGCCGGGCCGGCCGACTTTGTCACCGCCCTGCAGCTCGACACCAAGATCGACGGCCTGCCGGCCAGCGTCTTGGCCGACGCACTGCGCCAAGCCCGTGAGGCTCGGCTGATAATCCTCGACGTCATGCACGGGGTGATCAGCCAGCCCCGGGCCGAGGTGCGGGACACAGCGCCCAAGGTGGTGACTATCGAGATCCCCCTCGACAAGATCGGCGAGGTCATCGGGCCCAAGGGCAAGATGATCAATTCGATCCAGCAAGAGACGGGGGCTGATATCAGCGTGGACGACAACGGTGTGGTAGGGACGGTCACCATCGGCGCGAGAGACGGCGGGGCGGTAAAAGAAGCGCTCAGGCGGATCGAGCTCATACTCGACCCACCCCGGGCCGAAGTGGGCAGTACCTACCGCGGCAAGGTCGTGAACATCACCAAGTTCGGTGCTTTCGTCAACATCCTGCCAGGGCGTGACGGCCTCCTCCATATCTCCAAACTCTCCAAGCTGGCCCAGGGCAAGCGGGTCGAACGGGTCGAAGACGTCCTGTCATTGGGCGACGAGCTCGAGGTCCGTGTCGATGACATCGACCCCCTGGGCAAGGTTTCCCTTTCGCTGGAAGACGGCCCCGGTACCGCCGGCGGCCACGCCGGCGCCGATGCCGCCGGCTCGGGTAACGGCGGTACGGACGGTGCTGACGGCTACCAGACGGTCTCGTTCGAAGACAGCTGGGAGGAAGAAGCCCGCTCCACGTTTGGGGATCTGGGCCCGGCGGCCGCCCCCGTCGAGCAGTCCAGCGGAGGCCCCGGGCGCGGTGGCCGGGACCGGGGTGGCGAGCAACGAGGCCCAGGAGGGCCGCGGCGTAACCCCCGCCGGCGCCACTAGCGACGCGGGGTTATGGCAGAAAACGCAGGCCGGCCGGCGAAACGAGCGGCACCGGTCAAACGCGACATCGTCGAGACGACGGTCACGGAGGGTGGCCTGACCGTCGTTACCGAGCACATGCCTGACGTCCTCTCCGTCAGCCTCGGGTTCTGGGTGGGCACCGGTTCGGTCGACGAGCCGGAGCCCATTGCGGGTGCATCGCATTTTCTCGAGCACCTGCTCTTCAAAGGGACGGCGAAGCGCAGCGCCCGGCAAATCGCAGAGGCGGTAGACGCCGTCGGCGGCGATATGAACGCGTTCACGACCAAAGAGCACACCGCGTTCTACGTCAGACTGCTGGCCGACGAGGTCGACCTGGGCCTCGACATATTGTCGGAGATAATCTGGGGCCCGGCGTTGCGTTCGGAGGAGCTCGAAGCGGAACGCCAGGTCATCCTGGAAGAAATACTCATGCACGGTGACGAGCCGGCCGAAGAGGTCCACGACCTCTTCAATTCCGCCCTCTACCCGGGCCACCCGTTGGGTCGGGACGTGCTCGGGCTGGAGACGACCGTGCGAAGGACGACGCGCAAACAGGTGGCCGACTTCCACCGGCGCCATTACCGGACGGCGAACGTAGTCGTTACTGCGGCCGGCAAGGTCGACCACGACCGGGTCGCCGACGGCGTGGTGCGACGGCTCGATACAGCGGCTGGCCAGGTCGGCCGCGAACTGCTCATGGGCGGGGCACCACCGGCACGCAAAGCTCCTTCGGCTAAGGCGAAAAGGCGGCTCGTGGTCAACCGGCCCACCGAACAAGCCCACGTCATGATCGGGATGGCGGCCTTCGAACGGAACCACCCCGACCGCCAGGTCCTGAACGTGCTCGACCACGTCCTCGGGGGCGGCATGTCGAGCCGGCTTTTTCAATCCGTGCGGGAGGAAAGAGGCCTGGCCTACAACGTCTATTCCTACCGCTCGAGTTACCAGGGCGCCGGGGACCTGGCCGTGTACGCGGGGACGGCGCCGTCTCGCGCCCCCGAGGTGGTCAAGTTGATCACCGAGGAGCTGGACAAAATGTCGGCGGCAGGGGTGACCGAGGAAGAACTGGCGGCCGCTAAGTCCCATATCCGGGGGGCGACCGCCCTTGGGCTCGAAGACTCCGGGGCCCGAATGAGCCGCCTGGGCCGGTCCCAGCTAACTCAGGGCCGGGTGCCGTCACTGGCTGAGCTCGATGCCGAAATCGCGGCAGTGACAACGGATGACATTTCCAGGGTGGCGGGCCAAATCCTCGGTGGCCCGCGCAGCCTGGTCGTGCTCGGGCCGTTCGACGACGACGCCTTTCCGGACTGGGAAGGCGAGCCGTCGCGGCCCACCGGGGGATGACCCGGGTCGGCGTCTTCGGGGCCGCCGGCCGCATGGGGGCCACTGTGTGCGCCGCCCTCAAGGCCGACCCCGACCTGGAGCTCGTGGCTGCAGTCGACCCTGCCCATTCAGGGGAAAAGCTGGAGCCGGCCGGCCTCGTGGCCGCGGCGGGGCCGGAAGCTATGGCCGAAGCCGGGGTACAGGTGGCCGTAGATTTCACGGTGGCCGGTGCCGCGGCGGCCAATGCCGGATGGTGCGCCCGGAACAACGTGCACGCGGTGATAGGGACGACCGGTTTCTCCGCCGAGGTGCTGGAGGAGATGAGGTCGCTCTTCGAAGCGAGCCACGCCAACTGTCTGGTGGCGCCGAACTTCGCCATCGGCGCCGTCCTCATGATGCGCTTCGCGGAGCTGGCGGCGCCCTGGTTCGAAACGGCCGAGATCGTGGAGCTTCATCACGACGCCAAGGTCGACGCCCCGTCCGGCACGGCCTTGTTGACCGCAGCCCGCCTGGCGGCCGCCCGGCGGCGTGCCCCCGCCGGGGTCGAGGCGTCACCGGCTCGGGGCGTCGAGGGGGCGCCAGGCGTGCAGGTCCATTCGGTGCGGCTACGTGGGCTCGTGGCTCACCATGAGGTGCTTTTCGGCACCGCAGGACAGGTGCTCACCCTTCGCCATGACTCGCTAGACCGGTCCTCGTTCATGCCCGGCGTACTTTTGGCGGTGAAGCAGGTGGCCACCCGGCCTGGCTTCACCATTGGCCTCGACGCGTTGCTCGGGGTCTGAGCGCACCCACCGCCTTAGGAGGGGCGTGGTGACCCACGGGTCCTCGCCACCCCGCGCCGCCGGTAGCTAGGCTGGTCAACCATGTCAAAGGGGAGGGATTGTTGATGCCGGCCCCCGGGCGTTTCGGTGCGGTCATTTGCGCCATGGCCACCCCGTTCGACGCGGAAGGCCGGCTGGACCGGCCGGGCGCCGTGCGGCTCGCCCGCTGGCTGGTCGGCAACGGCAACGACGGCCTCGTGCTCGCGGGTACGACCGGCGAGGCCCCGACGGTGACCGATGAGGAGAAGGTCGAGCTCTGGGGAGCCGTGCGGGAGGCCGTCAGCGTCCCGTTGATCGCCAACACCGGTACCGCCAGCACGGCTCATTCGGTGGAGCTCACCAAGGCCGCCGAAACAGCCGGCCTTGACGCCGCCCTCGTCGTGACCCCTTACTACAACCGGCCGTCGCAAGCCGGGATCGACGCCCATTTCCGGGCCATCGCCGCAGCGACGGACCTGCCGGTGCTCTTGTACGACATCCCCAAGCGCACCGGACGAGAAGTCCGGTTGGCCACGCTGCTGCGGCTGGCGGACGACGGGGTAATCGCCGGGGTCAAAGATGCGGCCGGCTCGCCGGCGGTGACGGCGGCGCTGGTGGAGGCGGCGCCTCGGAGCTTCGAGGTCTACAGCGGAGAGGACGCCCTTACTCTCCCGCTGCTGGCGGTGGGGGCGGTCGGGGTCATAAGCGTGGCGTCGCACTGGGCCGGGGTGCAAATGAGCGAAATGGTGGCGGCCTTTTCCAAAGGCGATACTGAGGCCGCCGTGGCCCTCAACGCCCGGCTGCTCGAGTCCTGGGATTTCGAAGCCAGTGACCTGGCCCCGAACCCGGTGCCGACCAAGGCCATGCTGAAGGCGCTCGGGTTGCCGGGTGGCGACTGCCGGTTGCCGATGGGCCCCGAGCCGGAGGGCCTCGTCGAGAAAGCCCGGGAAGTCTGGGCCCATCTTCACCGGCAGCCCTTCCAGCGGGCCGTTTGAATTGGCCTGCGGCCTGCGCCGCCGGTCTCGTTTGAGCCGTTACAGATGTTTCGGGAACAAAGTGAAGAAGAGATGGGGGCCGCTCGCTCCAAGACGGTTCGGGAACATGGCCGCTGGCACCGCTTTTGTGGCGATGACAGGAGCGGGCGGCCGCCGTCTCTCTCACGTAGTTCCCGAAGCCTCTATAGAAGGGGAGTTGGCTTGATGATCGTGGCTTCGGCAAACCGGCCGATCCCAGTGAGGCCGAAAAGTGTGAAGGAGGCTAGTTGCCCGGCGAAATGGCGTCTGCTCGGGTGGTGCCGCCGGTCCGCATAGTTTTCCTGGGCGGTCTCGGCGAGATAGGGCGCAATTGCGCCTGGTTCGAAATGGACGGGCGAGCCATCCTGGTGGACTGCGGCCTCATGTTCCCTGACCCGGAGATGCTCGGCGTCGACCTCGTCCTGCCGGATTTCACATACATACTCGAGAACAGGGACCGCCTCGTTGCTTGTGTCCTCACCCACGGCCACGAGGACCATTGCGGCGCTCTTGCTTACCTTCTCCAGGAACTAAGCATCCCCATCTACGGTTCGGAGGTGTCGCTGGGCCTGGCCCGCAACCGTATCGAAGAAGCCGGGGTGGCCGACCGGACCGAGATGATCGCCGTGCAAGACGGGGAAAGGCGCCAGATCGGCCCGTTCGATATCGAGTTCCTGCCGGTGGCCCATTCGGTCCCGCAAGGTTTCGCCCTCGCCCTGCACACTCCTCAAGGTGTGATCCTGCACACCGGTGATTTCAAGCTCGACCTCACGCCAGTGGACGGCCGCAGGACCGACCTCACCCGTATCGGCGCGCTGGCGGCCGAAGAGGGGATCCGGCTGTTGCTTTCCGACTCGACCAACGCCGAGGAGGCAGGGTACGCCCCGTCAGAGCGGGCCGTCGGCCAGGTGCTGTGGGCGCTCTTCGAGGCCAACCGCGAAAAGCGCATCATCGTGGCCTGTTTTGCCAGCCACATACACCGCGTCCAGCAGGTGGCCGATGCGGCCCTGGCCTCGGGACGTTACATCGCCACGCTCGGGCGCTCGATGGGGCGCAACGTGGCCTTCGCCCGCGAGTTGGGCCTGTTGCATATCCCCGAGGAACGCCTGATCGACATCGAAAAGATCGGCAACCTGGAGCCCAGCCAGATATGCGTCGTGTGCACGGGTTCCCAGGGGGAGCCCATGTCGGCGTTGGCGCTGATGGCGGTGGGGGAGAACAAGTGGGTCAAAACGGGGGAGGACGACCTCGTCGTGCTTTCGTCCCATGCCATACCGGGGAACGAGACGAACGTCGGCAAGGTCATCGACGGCCTTTGCCGGTCTGGAGCGGAGGTGGTCCACTCGGGGCTGGCGCCCGTGCACGCCTCAGGCCACGCCATGAGGGACGAGCTCAAGTTGCTGATCTCCATCGCCAAGCCACGGGCGTTCATCCCGGTCCACGGCGAGTACCGCCATTTGATGCACCACGCTCGCCTCGCGACCGACCTCGGGGTGCCGCGAGAATCGGTCCTCTTGGCCGAAGACGGGGACGTGGTAGAGGTGAGCTCCAGCGGTATCGAGTTCGCCGGCGAGGTGCCGGCCGGCTATCTGTACGTCGACGGCATCGTCGGCGACGTCGGTCCCGGCGTCTTGCGGGACCGCCAACTCCTGGCCGAGGAGGGTGTCATCGTCCTCGTGGTCACGGTCGATGCCCGCACGGGCCGGGTGCTCACCGGGCCCGAGATAATCACCCGGGGCTGGGTCCATGCCCCGGAGGCCGAGAAACTGCTAGACGAGGCGCGCGAGGTCGTGCTGGCCGCGATCGAGGACCCTGAGTCGGCAGAACCGGGGCCGACCGATTTCGAGACGCTCAAGCGCAGGGCACGCTCGGCTCTTGGCCGCTTTGTGCACGAGAGGACCCGGCGGCGGCCCATGATCGTCCCTGTCGTGATGGAGACCTGACAGAGCCGTTCTTTTGGCTGGTAACGGGGCTGGTCACAGCGGTAGCGCCGGCGTCCCGGCTCGAGGTGGAGCCCAAGGCAGCGACGCCAGCGTGCACGCCATCGTGCACCAGCCGGCTCCCGTCGAACTGGTGTACACCTGTTGTTGCTGGGGCTGATGTTAGTTTTGTGGTTGTTGTGGCAACCAGGACGACGGGCAAGCCCTCCCCGGCTCGGGGAGCGGGCAAGTCACGCCCGGCCGAGACGCGCCCTCGCGGGCGACGGGAGGGCTCGCCCGCCCCGCCAGCACCGTGGCGGGTGACCCTTCGGTCCCTGGTGGAGGACCAATCGGACGACCTGTGGGGCCTGGCGTTCCTGCTGGTCGCGGTACTGGCTGGGCTCGGGATTTATGCCGAGGTCATCGGCCCCGCCGGGCACGTGCTCCGGACCGGGGCGGCCGATGGTTTCGGGTTGGCCCGCTACGGCCTGCCACCGGCGTTCGCCATCCTCGGCGGGTACCTGATCTGGCGCCGTCAACGTTCTGAGCCGGCCCGCGTCGCCATTGGGTTGGGCCTGGCCCTGCTGGCCGCGGCCGGCTTGCTCGACGTCGTTGTGGGCAAAGATACGTTGAACCAGCCGTTGCACTCGATGAGCCAGTCGGGCGGCTTCGTCGGCACCGCCGAGGGCGTCCCGCTCCGAGCCGGCTTGGCCGCCTGGGGCGCTGCCCTCGTCCTGGGCGCCGTCCTCTTGGTTTCGGGCCTGATAATCACGGCCACCCCGGTGCGCGCTATTGCAGGCAAGCTGCGGTCGCTCGGCGCCGGCGTCGTCCGGGCCACCAGGTGGGCCTGGTCGACTTTGATGGACGCCTTCCGGGAAGGCGAAAGGCGGGCCTCGGCCGCCCGCCACCCGACGGCGACGGTGCCGCCCGTAGGCGCCTCCCCCGCCCCATATGACGTCTTCGCTCAGGACGCCGGCGACGAGGACGGCACACCCGGGACGGGCACCGGTGGTGCCCGGTCCACCGAGGAGAGAGCGCCGCTCGTCCTGGACGGCCCAAAGGTGCCCGGCCACGCGCCTGTGACCGTCCCGATGGACGGGTTAGCCCCGGCACCGCCGGGGACCAGCGGCCGAGGGACCAGCGCCCTTGGGCCCAACGACTCCGGCAAGGACGAACAACTGGCCATCGACCTGGGCTTCCCCAAGCCGGTGGTCCCGTCCTGGCGCCTGCCCCCGATGGCGCTCCTGCGGCGCACAAAGCAAGGAGAAATCGACCGCCGGCAAGTGGAGGTGCTGGGCCAGACCCTCGAGCAAGCCCTCGCCTCCCAC
>JASHVH010000225.1 GCA_030039575.1 Acidimicrobiales bacterium
GTATGGCTCTGGAGCGCGCCCGATTGCTCGGCCTCAGCAGCGGGGTGTGCCTCGTAGACGGTTGCGAGCAGCAGGCCAGACAGCTCGAAGCGACTTGGGGACACCCGCCGCAAGAGCATCATCTGGAGAATGTGAGCTCAACCGTCGGGCCAAAATGCGGGCCAAGACGACACGGCACTGGGTGGCGCGAGGCGTCACGACACGTACATAAACTTCCTGGTAGCCGCGGACTCTGATGACGGCCTAGGTGGAGTAACTGCGTCAAGCACCCAGACGCGTTACAACGTTCCTTACAGCGTTGAGGTCGACGAGGCGCTCAACGACCCTGGGACGTCACCAAGGCTACCTATCCCGTCAAGCGGGCCCGGAGGACGCCTTCCTCCGGGCCGTGCTGCCTTGGATGAGCTCCCGAGACCGTGAGTTACGCCTTGCCCCTCGCCTCGAAGGTTCAGCTACCCTCCGGCCGGGGTCAGCGTCACTGGGGCGGAGGGGCTTCCGGCGCCGAGGCCGTTGTCGGCGGTCACGGTCACGCGGTAGGCGGTTCCGTCGTCCAGGCCGCCGACCGTTGCCTGCAGCTGGCTGGCCGGTACGGAAACGACGGTGGCGGGGCTGCCTGAAGCCGGGGCGGCGGCTATGACGTAGGAGCTGATCGGGCTCCCTCCATCCGCGGCAGGAATCGCCCACGAGAGCGAGACCTGGCCGTCAGCCGCCGAGGAGCCCTCGATCCCGGGCGCTGTAGAGGTCTGCTGGCCGTCGATCAGCGACAGGGTGTTGCTGTCGGAGTTGGCGACGTAGACGGTGTCGGTGGCGGGGTCCACCCCGACCCCGTACGGCGAACTGCCCACCAAGACGCCGCTTGCGGCCGCGCCCGTCGCGCCATCGATCACCGACAGGTGGTTGCCGCCGCTGTTGGCCACGTACACGGTGTCGGTGGCGGGGTCCACCCCGACCCCGGCAGGGACACTGCCGACCGAGACGGTGGTGGTAACCGTGCCCGTCGCCCCGTCGATCACCGACACACTGTTGCCGCCGTAGTTGGCCACGTACACGGTGTCAGTGGCTGGGTCCACCCCGACGCCGACGGGGCCGCTGCCGACCGAGACGGTGGTGGTAACCGTGCCCGTCGCCCCGTCGATCACCGACACACTGTCGCCGCCGTAGTTGGCCACGTACACGGTGTCGGTGGCGCTGTCCACCGCGACCCCGGCAGGGTCGCTGCCCACCGCGACGGTGGCGGTCACCGTGCCCGTCGCCCCGTCGATCACCGACACACTGTTGCCGCCGGCGTTGGCCACGTACACCGTGTCGGTGGCGGGGTCCACCCCGACGGCGTGGGGGTCGCTGCCGACCGGGACGGTGCCGGTCACCGCGCCCGTCGCGCCGTCGATCACCGACACACTGTCGCCAGCTTCGTTGACCACGTACACGGTGTCGGTGGCGGGGTCCACCCCGACCGCACGTGGGTCGCTGCCGACCGAGACGGTGGCGGTCACCGTGCCCGTCGCCCCGTCGATCACCGACACACTGTTGCCACCTTCGTTGGCCACGTACACGGTGTCGGTGGCGGGGTCTACCCCGACGCCGTCCGGGTAGTCGCCCACCGAGACGGTGCCGGTCGCCGTGCCCGTCGCCCCGTCGATCACCGACATACTGTCGTCGTCGCCGTTGGCCACGTACACGGTGTCGGTGGCGGGGTCCACGGCGACCGCGACGGGGTTGCTGCCGACCGAGACGGTGCCGGTCACCGTGGCCGTCGCCCCGTCGATCACCGACACACTGCTGCCACCTTCGTTGGCCACGTACACGGTGTCAGTGGAGGGATCCACACCGACGGCGACGGGGCCGCTGCCCACCGGAACGGTGGCGGTCACCGTGCCCGTCGCCCCGTCGATCACCGACACACTGTCGCCAACTTGGTTGGCCACGTACACCGTGTCGGTGGCCGGGTCCACCGCGAGCCCGAAGGGCCGGCTGCCCACGGCGACAGTGCCGGTCACCGCGCCCGTCGCCCCGTCGATCACCGACACACTGTCGCCAGCTTGGTTGGCCACGTAGACGGTGTCGGTGGCGGGGTCCACCCCGACTGCGTAGGGGTCGCTGCCCACCGAGACGGTGGCGGTCACCGTGCCCGTCGCCCCGTCGATCACCGACACACTACCGTCGCCGCTGTTGGCCACGTACACGGTGTCGGTGGCGGGGTCCACCCCGACGGCGACGGGGCCGCTGCCCACCGCGACGGTGCCGGTCACCGTGCCCGTCGCGCCGTCGATCACCGACACACTGTCGTCATCGTCGTTGGCCACGTACACAGTGTCGGTGGCGGGGTCCACCGCGACCCCGATGGGCTCGCCTCCCACCGACACGGGCCCGCCCGTCTGGAAGAGGGACAGGGCCGCCGTCTGGGGAGCCGTTTTCGTCGTGGCCGGGCCGGCGCTGGTGAACGAGCTGGCCCCCCAGACGACAGCCAACGCGGCTGTCCCGGCCGCAATGAGCGGCTTGGTACCTCGAGTGAGGCGAGTTGCTGACATGGTTGAGGTGAAGGCGGTCTTTTTCGCGTTCATGGGGCTTGTCCTTTCGGATCGTGTTGCGGTTTAGTGCCGGGCAGGCCCCGTGCAGGTGCAGCTAGCCGGAACGGCTTCCGATCCCCGAGCCTCGCCCCGCGCTTTATTGTGCGATGACGTCAGGACTGTGACCAGGAAAATCACCGGAAATTCCGGGTAAGTTTCCGGTAAATTCCGAGTGTCGTTCGTCCAGAAAGCACGCCTAAGTTCCCTGTGACAACGGTCATTTGTCACGTCTCGATGCTTGTGACAACGCTCATTTGTCCCCGTTTGTCGCGAACAAAACCCTCGGCCACCGAGACAGGCCGGGGAGTGGGGAAACTCAGCGACGCGGTCGAGAGAACCTGGCCTGCTCGTCTAAGCACGGCGCTTTCCGCGGCGGCTCCAGGAACAACGGGACCTCAGCCATCCTGCGCAGAACGTTCGGCTCGCAGGGGCTGGGGCGGCTCCACGCGTAACTGTGTTTGTTTGTGTTAGCCCCTCTGCACGTCGCAACGGCCTTTTGAGGGCCGGCCGGCGCTTGGCGCCCTTGTTGTAATTGCTATTTGGGTTCCACATTTGGAAGGCCCCCAGGTGTCGGGGGGCCGGCCGGCGGGCGACCGCTTGGAGGTGCTCATAGGTGGTAGTGGGGATGCCTCGATTGCTGCGCTAGGCGCCGACAGGTTCGTGCCGGACCACTCCATCAGCGTCGACACCCACGACGGCCAGGTGACGCTCCGGGGCGAGGTACGGCACCATTACCATCGCCAGGCGGCAGAGCTGGCCGTGGCGCGCTGGTCATCGTTTCGTAACGGCACCACCACGCGGCTGGCGTCGCAGCCAACGTACTCCAGGGCTCGGGTTTATCAGGTCAGCACGTACTCGTCCTTGCGGCGGACCTGTGACTCCGCCGGCTCACCCTTCGGGGTTCGCTCGAGCAAGAAACTGAAGTAGGGAGCGACAAACGGGTCCGGTGCCGACACGGTGTACGTGTGGTAGACGGCGCCGTCCTCGCGCGCGAACGCGATCCAGCTCGGGTTCTCACGCAGCCCGTCCTTCAGCTCGGCGCCAACGTCGTGTGCCCACTGCCGAAGCGAGTCAGGCGGGTGGTCGATAAGCGCCTGGAGCTCTGGGCTTTGCTGCGCCTGTTCCTCTGTCACCGCCAGGCCGAAGTCAAAGGCGAAGTCGGACCCGTAGGTAGAGACGTAGGGGAACTGCCAACCCATCCGCCGTTTGTACGCGACCAGCTGCTCGATCGGCGCGCGCGAGAAGCAGACCAGCGTCACGTCGCTGTGGTTCAGATGGACGAGCGTGCCGTCGAGGCCATCGGCCAGGCTCGTGCAGCCAGGGCAAGCTCCGATCCTGTAGTCGGGGCCGTACATGGCGTTGTAGGCCAGCAACTGGGACCGGCCATCGAAAAGGTCGGCGAGGCTCCTCTTGCCCTCCTCCGTGTCGAACCAGTACTCCTTGTCGACCAGCACCCAAGGGAGCTCACTACGCTTTTTCTTAACCTCCTCGTTTCGCTCGGCCTGCTCTGCCTCGAGCTTGGCGAGCGCCGCCCGGGCGACTTGCCACTCCTCCCGGGTCCCGGTCGTGTGCTCGATCTCGCTCATCTCGTCTCCTCTCCGATTCAGTCTCGGGGCGGCACGGAAAATGTGCGCCGTCCCCCAACCAATACCATGGATCAGAGGTTGAGGCACACGAGTACTTCACCCCTGGGCCGGCATATCGAACATCCGAGGCTCCGGCCCGGTTCAATGGCCGCCGGGCGTTATGCGACTATGAAGTGCCAAAACCACGCCCTAAGAGCGAACCAGGCGTTGCAGGACTGGGCACGCGACAGCGGCTTGGTGATCGACCGTCGGACGGTCCCCGAGGGTGACGCATTTGCCTGTCGCTATGAGGCCTTCTGGACCAACCCGGCGGTTGAGCCGCGCAAGACGAGGTGGACGGTCGAGTTGTCGATCCTCCTGGCCAAGTAGGTCACCCGCTCCCCAGAGCAACGCGGCGTGGACCGCCGGCGCCCTTGGCGCGGCGACCAGTTCAGGAACGGGGCCGGCGCGGCAGAAGCGTACAAGAACAGCACCAGCATCGCCGCCGTTACCCAGAACCAGAACGACGCCTTTCCTCCACCGGGACTTGCTCCGGTAATAGGCGCGACCTTTGATTCAAGTTCAGGCCTCAAGATTTGCTCCTCTCTGGGATCGGAGCGGCTCGGTCGAGACTCCGCCGAATGCCCGCGATCGTGTTCAAGACCCGCCGTAAGCCGGCAGAATGGCCCCGCTCACGGGCCCGGCTTTGTCGCTGACCAGAAATGCGATGACCTCGGCGATGGCCTCCGGCTCTACCGCGGTCGTCAGCGCCTCCGGCGGGAACAGCGTCTTGTTCTTTTCGGTGGCGATGAGCTGGGGGACGACGGCGTTGACCCGGATGCCATGTGGACGCAGCTCAACGTCGAGCGTGCGGACAAGATGAACGAGCGCGGCCTTGGTTACACCGTAGGCGGCGAAGCCGGCAGTCGGCTCGACGCCTGGCCGGGACGCGATGTGGACGATAGCGCCCGAGCCCCTTTGTTGCATGTAAGGCACCACCGCCTGTGTCAGCCACAGCGC
>JASHVH010000226.1 GCA_030039575.1 Acidimicrobiales bacterium
GGCTGGCTGTTCTTTGACCACACTCGCAACCATTCCCGCCGCTGGTGCACGATGGACGCCTGCGGCAGCGGAGCCAAGTCCAGACGTCTCACCGAACGCCGGCGACGGTCGCGGGCCTCGGAAGCGCAACGGGACCTGGGACCGGGCCCCGGTCTCCCCCGTGCTAGCCACCCGTAGGGAGGCCTCAGGGCGAGCACACGGGCGCGGGGCGCGCCACGCCGGCGTACCCAGCGGACGCAGGGCGCCCTAGGTGTAACTAGGTAACGCTGTCGAACGGGCTTTCGTCATCACCGGCAGGCGCCCGGTTCACATCCAGGTGCCACAAGCCCCCGGCCCGCAGCCACCGCGGCGGCCCCACCCGGGCCCCCGCCCCCCGGACCGCCAGCCTGAACGCCACATCAGTGGCCGGATGACCAGGAAAAAGACGAGCGGGACCGCAAGCAGGAGCACCGGTCCCCCGCTAAGGGCAATCAGCGCCCCTACCAGGACCAGCCAGGCGATAACCGGTACTCGCCAACGAGGACGCCCGCCGTACCCCGAACGGTAGTCTTGCCAACCTGACCCGGCGACCGCGGCAGGCCGCGGCCGGAACGCCGGTTCGGACTCCAATGGCAGGTCGATGAGCAGTTCGTCCAGCTGGGCATAGGTCTTGGCCTCGATGCAGCGCCCGTATCGCTCCGCGTACTCGTCGGAGTCGAGGCGGCCGGCCACGTGCTCTCGGCGGAGTATGTCCCCTACAGCAGTTCGGTCAGCGTCGGAAGCCCGCAGGTTCCGGTCCGCCGGCGTACGCCGGGAATAGTGCCTGGTCTCCTCGGCCATCTTGGCTCCTTTGCTCGTCAAGCAACAGCATGACCCACAACTTCTTAACAACCTACGTCGCTCACGGGTTATTCGTCCCTCGGTCGAGATGTTCCTCGCTCTGGTGCCCTTGGCCGGCGGCACGGCACCCGCCAGCCTCGATCTCAGGGGCCATCTGGGCCGGCGCTGTTCGACCGTCCTTGAGGCCGGACCAGCGGAAGCCGGCAACTGGTCCAGGAGCGGCGGGGCGCGGCGGCAAATCGGCACGTCGACGAGCAGGGCGACAAGACCTCCGCCGAGCCACTTAGCACGGGAGGGGCGCAAGCGTCGGGGGGATAGTGCCGCCCGTTTCGGCTGTCGCATTGGCGCGTGGGCCCAAGCCAACGGGCCAACCCTGCCCGGTGAGGGCCTGGCGCGGTCGCCGGGGGTGGCGTAGCACGGGCCATCGTCAAGTACCGCTTTGGCTGACCAGCTTGGCCACCAGAGCGGTCCAGCCGGTTTGCTGGCTGGCGCCAAGACCGGCACCAGTGTCCCCATGAAAATACTCGGCGAACGACACTCGCTCCCGCCATACGGGGTCAAAATCGAAGCGGTCGCTGCCGCCGTTCACAGGCCGCCGGCCGTCGTTGCCTGGTAGGAAAATCCCGATCAAGCGGCGCGACAATTCGCCGGCGATGGCCGCCAGGTGAAGCTCCCGGGACGACCCCGTGGGGAACGGCACCTTCCACTCGTCGCCGAGGAACCAATGGTATTTCTGGAGCGACTCGACCAGGAGGAAATTGATCGGGAGCCACACCGGCCCTCGCCAGTTCGAATTCCCACCGAACATATCTGTTTTCGATTCCGCCGGCTCATAATCTACACGGTGGACCGCACCGTCGAGGTTTATCGAAACGGGTTGATCGCGGTGCTGGCGCGACATGGAGCGGATCCCGTACGGCGAGAGGAACTCCGACTCGTCAAAAAGGCGGCCGAGTACGCGGCGGAGCCTATCCTGGCCGAGCACGGAGAGCATTTGGCGGCCGCCGCCCCGCTCACCACCTTCTTCCATGGTGAAAACGCTCTGGCACAATCCCGGCCGGTGGCGGGCAAACCAACCTACCCGGGCCGAGAAATCTGGTAGCCGCCGCAGAGTTGGCAAAGAGATCGTCTCGACCGCGAACAACGGCACGAGACCGACGACCGAACGCACCTTGAGGGGAACGGGGTCGTGCCCGGGCACCAGCAATAGGTCGTAAAAGAAGCCATCCGCTTCGTCCCACAGGCCGAGCGAATTGAGGGCGTGCGCGATCCCGAGGAAATGCTCGAAAAACTTGGTGGCGACGTCCTCGTACGTCCGGTCGTGCTCGGCTAGCTCCAGCGCGATGGCCAACATGTTCAACGCGTACATGGCCATCCAGCTGGTCCCGTCGGCCTGCTCCAGCTGGCCCCCATCGGGGAACGGCATGGACCGGTCGAAAAGCCCGATATTGTCGAGGCCGAGGAAGCCGCCGGCGAACACGTTCCTACCCTGGACGTCTTTTCGGTTCACCCACCACGTGAAGTTCATGAGCAGCTTGTGAAAGACGCGTTGCAGGAACTCATAATCTTTCACGCCCGTGGCCTTGGCGTCGATCTTGTACACGCGCCAGGCGGCCCAGGCGTGGACCGGCGGGTTCACGGCGTCAAAACCCCACTCATAGGCGGGCATCTGGCCGTTCGGGTGCATGTACCACTCGCGGCAAAGAAGGACGAGTTGTTCCTTGGCGAAGGCCGGGTCGACCAGGGCCATCGGCACCATGTGAAAAGCCAGGTCCCAGGAGGCGTACCACGGGTATTCCCACTTGTCGGGCACCGAGATGATGTCACTGTTGGCGAGGTGTGTCCAGTCGGCGTTCCTGATAGCCCTCCGGGTGCCGGGCGGAGGTGGCAGCGCCGGGTCACCTTCCAGCCACTCGTCGACGTGGAACCGGTAATACTGTTTTGTCCACATCAACCCGGCGACGGCTTGGCGGAAGAGCGTCGCGCTCGTCTCCGACCGGCCCGCCGGCATGGCGCCGGCGAAAAACTCGTCCGCCTCGCGTTCGCGGTTGCGGAGGGTGCGCTCGAAGGCCGTCCCGAACATGTCCCCGGCCGGCGCCTCATTGGCCAACCGCAACGAAATTGACTGCGTGGCGCCGGGCAGCAGCGAAAGGCGGTACCAGGCCGCCGCCTTTGTGCCCGTCCTGGCCGGGTTCACGCTCTCGGCACCGGTAAGGACGTGGTCGTTTATCCCGTCTTTCACATAGCGCGTCGAATTTGCCACGCCGAACACCCGCGCGCGGTTGGTCTCGTTTTCGGTGTACAACAGTGACGGCGTAGCCACGCTGTCGTCACAGGACAGCCAGAACCTCCCGAGTGCCCCATGGCTGAGGCCGACAGTTAGGTCGTCGTGCGCGTGAAGAGCGGGACGACGGGGATCCCGGCCCCACGCCCAGGTATTACGGAACCAGACCGTGGGGAGGACGTGGAGGTCGGCCGGCTCGGGCCCCTTATTGGTGCAGCGGACACTTATACAGAGGTCGTCCGGCGCCGACTTCGCGTACACAATTTCTACGTCGAAGAACCGGTTGCCGTCGAGCACGCCCGTGTCTACCAGTTCGTACTCGGGCTCACCTCGGCCTCGTCGGCGGTTCTCTTCCACCAGCTCCTCGTACGGGAAGCGGGCTTGCGGGTAGCGGTACAGCCACCGCATGAACGAATGAGTCGGGGTCGAATCGAGCGGCCACCAGTACTCCTTCACGTCCTCGCCGTGGTTGCCCTCATAATTGGTGAGACCGAAGAGGCGCTCCTTCAGGAACGGGTCGTTGCCGTTCCAGAGGGCCAGGCCAAAACAGAGGTGCTGCCACCGGTCGCAGATGGCCCCGAGCCCGTCCTCTCCCCAACGGTAAGCCCTCGAACGGGCGTGGTCATGAGAAAAGTAGCGCCATGCATCGCCACTTTCGCTGTAGTCCTCGCGCACAGTCCCCCACTGCCGCAATGAGACGTACGGGCCCCAGTGCTTCCAGGCGGCCAGCCCGTAGCCGTCCTGGGCCAGTCGGGACGCTTCAGCACCAAGGCCGTTCATGCCACCGCCTTATAAATCGTGCCGGACCGCGGCTCGGGCTGTCCCCACAAAAGTGGGGCCCTCGGCGAATGTTGCCGAAGCCGGCCAGTAGTAATCAATAGAAAGGATGGTTGCGTCGCCATCAATTGCCTTTCGTCGGCCGGGCCCTTGGCAACTTTATGAGATCGGGCCAGGTGACGTCCTTCCATTGCCGGGTGGTGCGACCACTGGTGCTCCCGACGAAACGTTGCCTACGCCGGCGCGAGCGTCCCGGTCGAGGGTTTACGGTGAGTGATGCAATAAGCAAGGCCGGCCGGGTCGCGGAGCGTGGTCCAGCTCGGCTCGGCCACCAAAGCGGCGCCCATACGCTCGTGCCGGGCCCGTTCGGCGGGTACGTTGTCACACGCCAGGTCGAGGTGAGCGCGGCTAGGCGTCCATTCGCCGTCAGCCTCAAGACGTTGCAATAACAGCCGCAGCGGGATGCCGGACGGCCTGACGAGGTACTCGAACTCGGCGCGCGAGCCAGGCCGGCGCTCCCACCCGGTGGGGCGCTCCCAGAAGGAAGCTTCGGCGGGAAAGGCAGCCGGCGGGATGTCAAGGCAGAGCTGGTCGACCTGGCTGTGGTGCCCCTCGAGCCAGGCGGCGGGCGGTGGCCGTTCGAACTGTCTCTCGGCGCCGACGAGGCAGAACGGAAAGCCGGTAGGCGACGACATCACCACAAAATTTGGCCGGTCCTGCGTGGTGCGCGCCCCGAGGGCCGTCGCCCGTCGGGCCGTCCCCTGGACGTCCTCGACGTGGAGGTCGAGATGGCACCCGGGCTCTTCGCTCTC
>JASHVH010000227.1 GCA_030039575.1 Acidimicrobiales bacterium
CTCCGAGAGGGTGGGCTCGAGGAATGGATCCCACCAGAGGTGGTAGCTGTCGAGTACCACGCCAACGGGCGGTTCGGCGGACCGGCCGATCTCCAGCGCCTGCTTCAGGGTCACTACGACGGAGCGGTCGCCGCAGTACAGAGGGTGTAAGGGTTCGATTGCGAGCCTCACGTTGGCGCCGGCGGTGTACTGCGCCAGGACCGTGATCGCGTCGCTGACTTCGTTGCGTGCCTGTACCAGGTCCTTGTCAATAGCCGGGCCGCAGACGAGCACGAGGGTGGCCGCTCCAAGCGCCGCCGCCTCATCGATGGCGCGCCGGTTGTCGTCCATTCGCCGGGCGCGATCGTCTGGGCCCGTCGCGCAAAACCACCCGCCACGGCACAGCGTAGAAACCTTCATCCCGGTTTCTCGGGCAATGCGGGCCACTTTTTCGGTACCGGTCTCGGCTACCCGGTCA
Source organism: Acidimicrobiales bacterium (assembly GCA_030039575.1). GTDB lineage: Bacteria > Actinomycetota > Acidimicrobiia > Acidimicrobiales > Palsa-688 > Fen-671. The sequence goes on from JASHVH010000227.1 coordinate 458, forward strand.
CGCCACAGGCCGACGGCGGCATAACCGGCCCGAGCGCAACCCTCGATGAGCTCAGCGGTCGTCCAGCGAGGGACGGTGGCCTGGTTCATGGCCAGGCGTGCCGGTGCCTTCCCTGTCATGGCAAGTCGGGAACTTCGACCCAGCGCCGTTCGGAAAAGGACTGAAGGGCCAGCTCGGCGAACTGGACCCCACGAGCGCCGTCACGCAGATCCCACTGGAAGGGCTCGTCAAATGCGACGTGGCGGAGGAACAGCTCCCATTGGTAGCGGAACGCGTTGGTGTAATGCCCGCGGTCCGGCACTTCGACCCAGCCTTGACGGGGGTCGATGTCCTGGGGTACATCCGGGTTCCACGTAAAACAGGGGGTCGCCGCCGACGGTTGCACCCTGCAGCGCCTCAGGTCGGCGACGGCGCTGCCACCTGTGCCATCGACTTTGATGACCAGGAGGTCATCACGGTAAGGGCGGACGCACCAGGACGCGTGAAGGGTGGCGATGGCTCCATCCACCAACTCGACCAGAGCGTACGCGGCGTCGTCGGCCGTGGCGTCGTACCGCTGTCCTCGCTCGTCGACCCGCGACGGCAACAGGCGCGCCTTGGTACACACGAGGGAGCGGGCAGCGCCGAGCAGGTGGTCGAAAAGGTAGCGGAAGTGGCAGAACATATCCAGCACAATGCCGCCACCTTCGTCCGCACGGTAATTCCACGACGGTCGCTGGCCGGCGCCCGCGGCGTCGTCGAACACCCAGTAGCCGAACTCGACACCCACGCTCAACACCCGTCCGAGCTGCCCGGAACCGAGGACGTCACCCAGCTTTCGCAGGCCCGGGAGAAAGAGCTTGTCCTGCACGACGCCGTTATGGGCCCCGGCCTCGACGGCTAGCCGGCTGAGCTCCAGGGCGGCCGCACTGGAGGTGGCCACCGGCTTTTCGCAGTAAACGTCTTTGTGCGCGGCGATGGCAGCCATGACGCCGGGCTCTCGTCTGAGCGTGGTCTGGGCGTCGAAGTAGACCTGGTAGGAGTCGTCCCCGAGGCAACTGTCGAGGTCGGTGCTCACTCGTTCTATCCCGAACTCGTCCGCCAGGCGCTGGAGACGGCCAATGTCCCGGCCGACAAGGACGGGGTCCGGCCAAATAACAACTGAACCGGCGACGATCCCGCCATCCGCCCGGATAGCGGCAATCGACCGGGCCAAATGCTGGTTACGGCCCATTCTGCCAGTCACGCCGTTCATAATGATGCCGAGGCGGAGGGTGCTCACGGGTCGCTCCAACCATTGGGAAAGGGTTTGCAAGGTTCCGCCAAAGGTTAACGTCGCCGGCAACGTAGTGCAACGGGTAAGCCCTCACGGCTGCGCCGGTCCACGGCGGTCTCGAGCCGCGCCATAAGGTCGTTCGAAGGAGCTGTCGGGGGGTCGCCACCAGACCCTTGACAGGCCCACCATGCCGTTGTACCATCACGTGGAAAGCGCTTGCCCGCTTGCAGCAAGCATTTCAGAGGAGCTGTCGAAGAGCCGGCCTAACCGACGCGCGTCTTGTGGGCTCCAGGGTTTTGAGGACGTTGACCGTTTCCGAGCAGCTCGGAAAGCGCTTACCGGAGGGGGGGTACGGTGGCCGAGCACGTCGCAGTCGTGGTCGGGGCAGGGTCACAAGGGAGAGTTCACGCCCGTGCCTACCAATCTCTTGCCGGCGTCGAACTTGTAGCCGTAGCCGACGTTCTGTCGTCAAGTGCGGCAGACATGGCCGAGGAACTGGATATCCCGCGCTGGTACCAGGACCACGAGGAGCTTGTCCTGGCCGAGCGGCCTGACATCGTCAGCGTTTGCACCCCTCCCGGCAGCCACTTGGAGGTGGCGCGCTTTGCCATCGAACACGGAGCCCGGGCCGTCCACTGTGAAAAACCGATGGCGACCACCTACGGCGACGCCCGCCAGCTCCATAACCTCGCCGCGCGAGCGGGCGCTCAGCTCACTTTCAACCTGCAACGTCGGTACGATCCCGTGCACGAGTTCGCCCGGCACCAGATCGCCGCCGGTGCCATCGGCGAAGTAGCCAGCATCGAAGGCTACTGCCCCAACCTTCCGGACTGGGGCTCGCACATCTGCGACCTGATGCTCTTTTACATGGACGATGTCAGCCCGGCGTGGGTGATGGGCCAGGTGGACGTTAAGGCCAAACACTATGTTTACGGCGCCTTGACGGAGACGAGCTCAGTCACCTTGCTGCAATGGCCCTCCGGTGTCAATGGCCTCATCGTGACGGGACGGGAACCGTTCGTCGAAAGGTGCAGCAAACTCGTCCGCAACGGCATGGTGGTAAACGGCACAGGCGGCCGGCTCGTCGCGTCGGGGAGCGAGTGTGAAGTGGCGCATTTCTATGGGCCGGGCTCGGTTTTCAAATCACCCACGAACCGCGATCATCGCACCTGGGAGCGGGGCGTCGACCCGGCCATTGTGGCGGGCACATCGGCGGCGGTGCACAACCTGGTGGAATGCCTGGAGAAAGGGGACGAGCCACGGCTTTCGAGCCGTCACGCCCTTGCCGGCGCCGAGATCATCTTTGCGACGTACGAGAGCAGCAGGAGCCGGAGCCGAGTCGACCTCCCCCTCGCAATCACGGACAACCCCCTGGTTGACGGCTTGTCGAAGGGTTATTGGCGCCCCACTGACGAACTGCACTCGACGTATTGAGGCCAGCCCGGCAATGGCTCGAGCCCTAAGCGCAGAAATCGTAATAAACGGCGACGACGTCTATGAGGATTTGCTCGGAACGGCGGCCACGCTTCAGGAACTGGCCTCATCCATGGGTTTCGCGGCCACAAAGGGCATCGGGATGTGGCGCTTCCTGGATGCCCAGGCCAAACCGGCGCCGGACGTCTATGTGCTCTATACGGCCACCGGAGCCTTCAGCGAGGACGAGCAACGGGGCCTGGTGTCACGAGTGCGGGCGGGTACCGGGCTGCTGGCGCTGCATGCGTCGAACGTCTTCGCCGCCGTTGAGAGCGGCGAAACTGAGAACCACAAACTGGTCTACGACCTGATCGGGAGCCGGTTCTCGTCCCACGGGCCCCCGCCCCACGAGTCCCGGTTTTGGGTGAAATTTGACCGGGGGCACGCCATCACTCAGGGTCTCGACGATTTCGAGATCACTCACGAGCACTATGTGATCGAACTGGCTCACCCGGCCATGGAGGTGTTGGCCGTGAGGGAGGCGGCGGAAGGTCCTGAGCCACTGCTGTACGTCCGCCACGACGGCAAGGGGCGGGTCTGCTACCTCCAGCTCGGCCACGACATGCGGGTCTGGGACGAGCCCCTGGTCCGGACTCTGCTCGGCCGGGCGTTGCTGTGGTGCGTTGGCGAAAGTTACCCGCACGTAAAACGTTCCTCAGAAGCGGAGACACCGTGAGGATCATCCGTAAACGGCTCTTTTTCTATGCGGTGACCGCCTGGGCGGCCATCACCCTTAATTTCATCCTTCCCCGCCTCATGCCCGGCAACCCGGCCCAGGACCTAATTCAGCGCTTCTCAGACCGGTTGACCCCGAGCGCCATGAACGCCATTCGAGTGCTGTTCGGCCAGCCCCACTCGAGTGTGTTCGTCCAGTACTTCGACTACCTGAAGAATGTGGCAACGCTCAATTTTGGGCTGTCCTACAGTTATTACCCAACACCGGTGTCCACGGTTATCCGCCAGAGCATATTCTGGACCCTCACCTTGATCGGCCTGTGCACCATAATCGGCTTTGTCCTTGGCACCTTCCTCGGGATGGTCGTCGGTTGGAAACGGGGAAGCTGGCGGGACGCCCTCGTGCCTATAACCACCTTCCTGTCATCGCTCCCGTACTTCTGGTTCGCTCTGATGGTCATCCTTGTGTTCGCCGTCACCCTGGGCTGGTTCCCGAGCTCGGGCGGCTACGGCATCGGCGAGACCATCGGTTTCAACTGGTCTTTCATCTCGAGCGCCATTTACTACGGCACGCTGCCAGCTCTGACCATCGTTGTCGCCTCGCTGGGCGGTTGGCTCCTCGGGATGCGCAACATGATGGTGACGACGCTCAACGAGGATTACGTGGTGCTGGCCGAGGCGAAAGGCCTGTCCAGGATGCGGGTCATGTACACCTACGCCGGGCGGAACGCCATCCTCCCGTCGTTCGCCGGGTTCGCCATGTCGCTTGGCTTCGTGGTGGGCGGTGCAATAGTGACCGAGATCGTCTTCAATTACCCGGGTATCGGCACCGTCCTGTTCCAGGCCGCGGAGGGACAGGATTACCCTCTGCTAGAGGCGATCTTCCTCACGATCACCATCGCCGTATTGCTGGCGAACCTGGCCGCCGACCTTACTTATGTCCTGCTCGACCCGAGGACGCGGGAGAGCTGAGTGCTCGTTAGCTCGGACGTCGACGCCGTCACCAGCGGCCTGGAGGCGGACGCCGCGCCGGCTCGTAGCTCGAGCTG
>JASHVH010000228.1 GCA_030039575.1 Acidimicrobiales bacterium
GCTGGGCCTGGACGCAGCGGGACTGGTAGCCGGCCCGGCATATGTCGCAGGTGTTGTCGGAGGCGAAGAACGAACCGACCACGAAGTCACCGGCCTTGATGGTGGTGACCTCGTCGCCCAGCTGCTCGACGACACCCACGTACTCGTGCCCCATCGGGGTGGGGTCGGTCACACCGTCGGCTCCCCGCCAAGGCCAAAGGTCGGACCCGCAGATGCAGGTGGCGGACAGGCGAATGATGGCGTCGGTCGGGGCGACGAGCAGCGGGTCGGGGCGGTCGATGACCTCTACGTCGCCGGGGGCGTGCATTACGGCACCACGCATCACAACTTCTCCTTTGTTGCAGTTGGTACTCGCCGGCCGGTCCGCCGGGGGCGGCCAGGCCATGTACTCAGGAAACCAAGCGCCGGGTCGTCGAGGAAGTCCCTGCTGAGAGGTGTACCGGCAGGGCACCCCACAGCCGGCCCGCCGCATTTACCCTTGGGATGTGGACAACCGTCAAGAGGTCCGAGAGTTCCTCCAGTCCCGGCGGGCCAAGGTCACGCCCGGCCAAGCCGGCTTGCCCGCCGGTGGTGCTCGCCGGGTGGCCGGCCTGCGCCGCAGCGAGGTGGCCGCCCTGGCCGGGATGAGCGTCGAGTACTACGCCAAGCTGGAGCGGGGCGCGCTGGCCGGCGCCTCGACCGGGGTGCTCGAGTCCCTCGCCCGGGCCCTCCAGCTCGACGACGCTGAGCGTGCGCACCTTTTCGACCTGGCCCGGGCGGCGGACGGGACGAGCGCCCTGGCCCGCCCACGGCGCCGCTCGGCCCGGTCGTGGACGGTGCGTCCCAGCCTCCAGTGGGCCCTCGACGCCGTGACCGCCGGCCCGGCGTTCGTACGCAACGGCCGGCTGGACCTGCTGGCCGCCAACCCTCTCGCCCACATCTTCTACGACGAGGTCTACGCCAACCCGCAGGGCCCGCCGAACCTGGCCCGCTATGCCTTCTTGGACTCGGCCTCGCACCGGTTCTACCCGGACTGGGAACAGATAGCCGATATCACGGTGGCCATCTTGCGGACCGAGGCCGGCCGCGACCCGCACGACAAAGAGCTGCACGACCTCATCGGGGAGCTGTCCACTCGCAGCGACGAGTTCCGCACCCGCTGGGCCGCGCACAATGTCCGCCACCACGGCAGCGGGGCCAAGAACTACCACCACCACCTCGCCGGCGACCTCTCCCTCGCCTATGAGAGCTTGGAGATGGCGGCTGAGCCCGGCCTCACCCTCACTATTTACACCGCCGAGCCGGGGTCTCCCTCCGAAGACCGGCTCCGCTTGCTGGCGTCATGGGCCGCGTCCCAAGACGGGGAGAAACGCCAGGACAAGCCCGAAAAGAGCAGCGAATCTGCGATCTCACGCAACTAGGCCTTCGACTCGTTTTCCGGCCCCGTGAGCAATGCGCCCATGGGGAGCTTGCACTCCCAAGGCTTTTCAAGAGCTGCTGCAGCTGTCGTTACTGTCGGCTACTATAGGCCTGAACAGCACTTTTGTGTTCGGCGCTTCGCCTGAATTGGCCGCTGTTGGTTCTCTTAGGCCGTGAAGTATGGACCAAAATATGGACCGCTAAGAAACCTTGTCAGAAGCAGCGTGGCGCTTGCTCGCCTATCCGAAGAGCCGCTCCTCGAGTTCTGATCTCGAGATCCGATGGTGCGCCGCCACATCCGAAAGGATCCCAGCCAGCGTGCCCACTCGAAGTTGCCCGGCCGGGAGCGTCACTCGGTGTTCTCCCGCGGTGAGCGTCGTCAGCCGCAGATGGCTTCCGGTCTGACGAACGATCTCGTAGCCGTAGTGACGCCGAAGGAGCACCGCAAGTTCTCGTCCCGTCAGGTCTCGAGGCAGCCTCAAACGGTCAGCAGCTCGTCGCGCACGAAGCGGAGACGCAGCACAGATGGCCGCTCGCCGTCGTCGAAGTGGCCCAGGACGGCATCGCGGACCATTGCCCTCAATTGCGCCAAATCGTCGGCCTCGGTGAAAATCGACTCGCCGAGAGCCCGGGCTGTGTAACCACCTTCCGGCGCTTCTTCCACCACAAAGACGAGTTCAGACTGCGGCATATAGCCAGAGTAGTAACTCAAAGACCCGATTCCAGCTGCCCGGCCTTAATGCTGTCATCGGTGTCGCTCGCCAGCCAGATGGGACCACCCGCGCGGCGACTCCAACCGGTAGGCACACGCGGGCTCGGTGGTCGGGCGCGCATCCCGTCGTCGCCGCGCTAATCCCTGCCGATGCCCTATGACCCGGTCCAGCTCGGCCAAGCGCGCGTGACCGCAACACTGCGCAAGTAGATAGGCCGTGCGCCGTGCAGACCGCCCGTTTGGTCGGGGCCGTCACTCAGGAGTGCACGGCTCTGCGCGCGTGGAAAATCCGCGCTTGTCCCCGAATGCCAACTGTGTGGTGTTCATTGAAGAGCACGCCTTTGCCTGAGAGGGAAGGAGGTCTGCGGTGGTCGCGCGGGTCGCGCATCCGGAGGCCACAGGCTGCTGATGACGTCGTCGCCGAGGGGGGCGATGGGTCGATGGGCAGTCAGTGTAATTGTGGCGTCGGCAGCCACCAGAGACTGCCCACTGGCGGTCATCTGAGGGACGGCAACGGTCGTCGCTCTCCATGGCCGGCAGGGGAGGGCCAAACAGGTCAGGTAGCGCCGGTCGGAGCGCGTCGGCGGCGGGCCGGCGAACCACTGTCGGGCGCACCGGTTCACCAGTTCGGGCCGTCATGCCTTAGAGGCCTAGCCCAGGGGCTGGGGAGCGAAGATGGCGGCAGCCCTGGCTTGGCGGTCCGCCTGCCACCAGGACGTGGCCAGTCGGCGGCCCGAAGCGAACGCCTCCTCGAACGCGTCCGGCCCGAGCTCCTCCCGCAGCTTGCGCCAGTCTCTTTCTGCGGGCGCGGCCTCGGTCGGCGACAGTACGCTCCCGAGGTGTTCGAACAGGCCTTGGGAGATGCCGTGCAACGATGCCGCCCGCCGTGCCTGGCCTTGGGCGGACGCGCACAAGGCCAGGCCGAAGATGCTATAGGCCTGTTGGTGCCGGCTCCCGGCCCGCTCTGCGACCGCGAACGCGTCCGAGTAAGACGCCCAGGCCGAAGCCAGGTCCCCCTGTAGGACGGCCGCCAGCCCGGAATTGCCGTACATCAAGCAGAGCATCGCGCTGTCGCCCATCACGGAGGCGGCAATGCCGATCCCCTCTTGGAGATGGGCCCGGGCGCGGGCCAGGTCGCCGGAGGCGATCTCGGTGTCGGCCAGGTTGTTGAGCGCCCGGCTGAGCCCGAACCGGTCCCCGTTGGCGCGGAACAGCGCCACCGCCTGCTCCTGGCACTCGCGAGCGAACCCCCTGTCAGGATCTCCGCTCGGGGCCATGGCCAGGGCACGCCCAAGGAGGTAGGGGTCGCCGCTCTGGCGGGCCATCTCGATGGCCTCGTTCGCCATGGCCCGGACCGCGGGGTTGCTGCTGTCACCTTGGAAATAGGCCCCGAACGTGCGCAACCACAGGAAGTCGACCGTGGTCGGGGTGTCACTATGGGAGCGGGCCATGGCAAGGCCCTCTTCGACCCGGGCGAGGTCCATGGCCAGCTCCCCGGTCCACCTCTTCTGGCTGAGCAGCGTCAGCAGCGCCTGCGCTCGCAACCGGCTGGGGGCCTGGGCGGCGGGCAAGCTGAGGACTGCCTCGGCGAGCTCGATGTCCTCCCGGTAGCGTGCCCGCATGTCCCAGTACCAACGCTGGGCGACCACCAGGCGCAGCGCCTCCTCGGCCCCGTCGCCTGCGCCGAGCAGCGTCGCGGCGGCCACCCGGAGGTTGCCCAGGTCCTCGTCGAGGCGTGCCAGCCACTCGGCCTGTGCCGGGCCTATCAGCTCCGGGGCGGCCGCCTCGGCCAGCTCCAGGTAGGCCCGGGCGTGGGACCTCGCCACGGCGTCGGCCTCGCCGCTTTCGGCCAAGCGCTCCGAGGCGTACTGGCGGACTGTCTCCAGCAGCCGGTAGCGGCCCACCCGGCTGGCGGGCTCCATTTCGACCAGGCTCCGGTCGACCAGCGCACCGAGGTGGCCGGCGACCTCGGCCCTGGTCAGCGTCCCGCCGGCGCACACATGCTCGGCCTGGTCGAGGCGCCAACCGCCGGCGAAGACGGACAGGCGGCGGAGCACGGCCTGTTCCGGTGGTCCCAGCATCTCGTACGACCAGCCGATGAGGGCCTCCAGCGTTTGGTGGCGGGGCGGGGCGGTGCGGCGCCCACCGCTCAGGAGCGAGAACCTGTCGGCCAGCCGGGCCTCCATGTCGAAGACCGACATGGACCGCAGCCGGGCGGCGGCGAGCTCGAGCGCCAGGGGGAGGCCGTCGAGGTGCTGGCAGATGGCCGCCGCCGCTCCTGCGTTGGCGTCGTCGAGGACGAAACCGGGCCGCTGCGCCGAGGCGCGCTCGACGAACAGCCGTACGGCGTCCGAGGTAGCGGCTTCCTCGGCCCCGAGCCCCCCGCCGTAGAGGGCCGGAGTAGGCAGGGGGGCGAGGCGGAAGACCTGCTCGCCGTCCACTCCAAGCGGCTCACGGCTGGTGGCGAGCACGTGGACGCCCGGGCACCCCCTCAACAGCGCCTCGACCACCCCGGCGCACGCCTCCGCCAGGTGCTCGCAGTTGTCCAGGACCAACAAGGGCCGTTCTTCGCCCAACGCGTCGACGATGGTCTCGAGTAGAGGCCGCCCGGGCTGCTCGGGCACCCCGAGCGCCTCCGCCACCACTGCCGCCACCAGGTCGGGGTTGCGCAGCGACGCCAGCTCCACCAGCCGAACGCCGTCGTCGAAACGGCCGGTCAAGGTGGCGGCAACCTCGAGGGCCAGCCGGGTCTTGCCCACCCCGCCGGTGCCCACGACCACGGCCAAGCGGTGGGCCTCGACCAGTTGGCCGAGCACCCCGGTCTCTGCTCCCCGGCCGACGAGGTCCGCCAGCGCCCGGGGGAGGTTGTGGCCTCGGCGCCCGGTCGCCCTGGTCAGCTCGGCCCGCCCGGCCTGAGGACCGGTCTGGGCACCAGGCGGGGCGGCGATGTCCGGCGATTGCCGCAGGACAGCCACCTCCAACGCCTGCAGGGCCGGCCCGGGGTCTATGCCGAGCTCCTCGGCCAGCACGGCCCGTCCCTGGCGGTAGACGGCGAGGGCGTCGGCCTGGCGGCCCGAGCGGTACAGGGCAACCATCAATTGGCCCCGCAGGCCCTCTCGCAGGGGGTTGTCGTGGACGAGCGCCTCGAGTTCGGGGACAACGCCGTGGTGCCGGCCCAGGGCCAGGTCCGCATCTATGCGCCGTTCGAGGGCGACCATTCGCGACTCTTCGAGTCGAGCGGCATCGCCAGCCAACACGTCGGTAGGGGCCCCGGCCAGGGCCGGGCCCCGCCACAGCGCCAAGGCTTCGCCCAAGCGCCGCGAAAGCTCCGCCTGCCCTCCGCCTGAGCCAGTCGTGAGGGCCTCGAACCGCTCGATGTCGAGCTCGCCCGGGCCGACTTCGAGCACGTACCCTGAGGCCA
>JASHVH010000229.1 GCA_030039575.1 Acidimicrobiales bacterium
GTCACCGGCCTGGCGGGTGGTCGCCACTTCGCTGCTGAGAGTGAGAGCGGAGGACGCCGGCGATCGGGCGGCCATAGCCAGGAGCACGGCCCGAGCCGCATCAGTGACGAACATCCAGGCCCGCTTCTCGTCAGCGAGCTCGACAGTGCACGGCCGGGAAAGCGCCGCCGCCTCGATCATCTGCGTGGTGAACTGACCACCCCCCCGCCGGCGGCCTGGTCCATAAACCAGGGGGAAACGCAGACCGAGCGTACCTAGCCCATAGCGGAGCGTGTACCTGCTCGACAGTTGCTCGAGGAACGATTTACCCGCGCCGTACAGAGTCAACGGCATGTGGGCCGCGTCGTTGGGGATGGGCAGCATCGGATAGTCCTGCGACCGGCCGAAAACGCCAACTGAACTGGCCCACACCAGGCGCCGGATATGAGCAAAGCGGCATGCGTCCAGTATGGCGAGATGGGGCCTGATCATTTCTTCCACCACCGCGCTCGGCCGGTCTTCGGTCGCCGTCCCAAGCGGGGATGCCAGGTGGACAACTGTCTCAACATCGTTTTCCCGTAATATCGACGTCAAAGTCCGGGCCCCCGGGATACTGTGAACGACCGCTCCAATGCGTGCCCGCTCCTGCGGGGTGAGCACCTGGTCAGCGGCGTTACCGTCTTGCTGGCGGTCGACAACGATGACCCGGTCCCCTGCCTTTAGTAGCTCCTTTACTACGTAAGCCCCGATGAACCCGTAGCCACCGGTGACCAGCACTGTGGTCCCCACCGTCAGGGCGGCGGGAAGATGGCGCTCATCTCGTTTCTGACAGCTGGGGTTGGCGCCAGCTGATCTCGTCCAGGGCGGACACGAACTGGGACGAGGTGATGGTGGTGCAAATGTGCGCCTCCATCCACCAAATGATCCTCTCCGTGAACGAATACCCGCGTGCCACATCTTCGGGGATCTCGAATGCACGAGTCGCGTCCCGGAGCAGGATGAGCTCGTAGTTCAACTCGAAGGCGTCAACCATGGTCATCTTCAAGCATGTCGACGCGTCGAACCCGACGCAGAACAGCGTGGACACACCGAGGTTCCTCAGCAGCGTATCGAGGCGGGTGTCCTTGAACCCGCTGTACTGGTGCTTACGGATAAAGTAATCGCCCTCTTTCGGCCCGAGCGCCACGCTGGTCTCGAGGAAAAGGTCGTCGCTGCCCGTCAAGTACTCGCGGCCATCGACTCCGCGCTCCCGGAACAACTCCTCGAGGTCGCAACTGAGCGTCCGGTTGAGGGTACGACCGAGTTGCGAGCGGTTCAGTTCGATACGTGGCCCACTGTTGTGGGCATAAACGACGGGGATCCCGGCGCGCCGCGCCGCCGCCAGGGCAGGCACAATAGCCTCGCCGGCAACACGTTCCCAGGACAAGCGGTCCTCGTCTTCGGCGCTGGGATGAAGCCGTGCGGCCCCCTCCTCAGCCGTGAAGCCCAGCCCGTACACGTCGACGACCAAGAGCGCGGCTCGGTCCAGGTCGACCTCGACATCCACCGGCTGCAAACCTCCAAATTTGCCTGGCGGCGAGAGCTTGTAGAAACGGCCCTCGAAATTGAGCTTCGCCATCATTGCCTCCTAATGTCACTCATTTACCCGTCCCCGACCCGCCGGATGGCGTCCACAAAAGCCTGCCGTTTCAGGGCCACGTCCAGGCCTACGAAAATCAGCTGCACCCCTAATTCGATGTAGCGGGTGGCCTCATCTTTGTTGCGGACGATCATCGCCGTGGTCTTGCCCGCCTTTGCCGCCCGCTTGAAGACGTCTTCAACCTTTTCGCGAAGGCCCTCTTGGGCGCTTGCCCCGTACAAGCCAACCGCAACAGACCAGTCGAGCGGCCCCACCGTGAGCATGTCCACCCCCTCGACATCCAGGATCTCATCGAGATTGGCCAGGCCTTCGTCGCTTTCGATCTGCACCATGAGGTACGTGACGGCGTTGACCGCCCGGAGCGTGGCTTCGACGTCGCTGCCGAGCGTGTACCCGGTCCGCGCTGTGCTCGAGGAGACGCCCCTTTCACCCGCCGGCGGGTACTTCCCCAGCCGGACCAAGTCACGCGCCTCGGCCGCCGTGCACACGTTGGGCGCCACAACGATTTCGCAACCTGCGTCAAGCACCGATTGGACCTGGTGGCGAGAGATCTCAGGCACCCGGACAACCGCGATCATCCCTAGACTGGTGATCAAACGGCACAGCTTCCCGGCCTCCAACAGCGAGATGGACCCGTGCTCGAGGTCGAGCCAGATGGCGTGGTACCCGGCGCCGGCGAGTAGTTCGATCTCGATCGGCGTCGGGTCCCGGCATATGATCCCGTACAGCTGGTTGCGCCTGGCGCTCAGTTCGGCCATTTCCGACCTGACCGATGCTGGGTTAGCCGTCATTCGAACACCTCCGGGTTCACGCAGAACGTGGGCCGCCCTCCGTTCAGCACCATGACCATGTCGTTCGCCATCGACCGGTAAATCCGCTCCAGGGCCAATTCGGTGTTTGCCACCACGTGGGGGGTAAAAATACAGCGTGGATGGCTAAATATCGGATGGCTGGCATCGGGCGGCTCAGTTGGGAAGACATCGAGGCCCACTGCACCCAACTTCCCGCTGTCCAGCGCTTCCAACAGCACATCCAGGCTTTCGACCACGGGCCCTCGCGCCATATTGAGAAGGACGGCGCCTTTTTTCATTTGCGCTATCCTGTCACGGTTGATCATTGCCCTCGTCGAGTCGTCCAGCGGCACGTGCAGCGAGACATAGTCGGAGCGGCTCAGCAATTCGTCCAGACCGACCATCTCGGTCACACTGTCCCCGACGTGGGAAGGGTCTACGAACGGATCGTAGGCGAGGACAGTCATATCGAACGGTTTAAGGAGCTTGGCCACATGAGCTCCGATCCGACCGAAGCCCACGATACCCATCGTGTGCTCGGCCAGGTCTCCGGGGACGAGGGCGTACTTCGTCTCCCACTGTCCGGTCCGGACGATCTGGTCACCAGTCAGCAACTGTTTCACCAGCGCCAGCAACAGTGCCAATGTCCCTTCGGCTACGGCGAAAGCGTGTACGGGGGCGATGACTACGGCTATCCCGCGTGTCGTCGCCGCGGTGACGTCAACACTGTCGTAACCGGCCCCGGTTCGCCCTATCACCCGCAAGTCATTGGCGGCGGCGATCAACCGGCTCGTCGCCTTGCCCTCCCCCCGGCAGACGAGGCCGACCGTGCCTTCCATCAGCCCGAGTAACGTCTCCTCGTCCGGAGATGAAGAAATCTCGACCGGCGCCCACTTCTCGAGGATGTCAATCGCTACCGAACCGATCGGTGTCGTCGCCAGAATGCGGTTGTGCACGGTCACCCCCTGGATCACCTCGTTACCATAACAGTCGTCACGCGTTCCGGTACATTTGGCATTGTTCCTCCTTCGTGGGCCCCGGTAATTACCGAGTACGGGCGGGCGCAAGCACCTTTGTCTCCGATGTTGCCGAACAGGCTGGGCACGAGGATGGCCGGCTGCATCAGCCGCCTGCCCACTCGATGCTCGACAGGTGGGCGAGAGAGAGTATGAGCGCCTGTACCCCCTTCGCCGGCCCACCCTGAGCTCGCAGCGCGATATACAACTGGTGAGCAAGCGCCAGGCCGGGCAGCGCAAGGTCGAGCCGTCTAGCTTCCGCCAGGGCGATCTCCAGGTCCTTGATAAAGTGCTCGATCGAGAAACTCGGCGCAAAGTCGCTCGCCAGCATCCGGGGCCCCAAATTACTCAGCGCCCAGGAACCGGCGGCGCCACTGCCCACCGATTCGAGCACTGTCTCGAGGCTGAGCCCGGCCCGGAACCCGTACACAAGAGCCTCGCAGACACCTACGATCCCGCTTGCGAACAGGATTTGGTTGACCATTTTCGTGTGCTGCCCGGCCCCTGGGCCGCCCTGATGGACGATGGTCTTGCCCATCAGTTCGAGGAGGGGCCGGGCCCGCTCAACGGCCACCGCGTCTCCTCCGATCATGATCGACAGAGTGGCGGCGCGAGCTCCAACGTCTCCGCCTGAAACGGGGGCGTCCACGCTGTCGACGCCCCGGTCCCGAGCAGCCTCGAAGATCTCGACTGCCAGCGACGGTTCGCTCGTCGTCATGTCTATGAGGACCGAACCGCGCCGGGCGGCCTTCAGCGCCCCGTCTTCCCCCAACATCACGTGACGGACGTCGGCGGGTGTGCCGACCATGGTGAAGGTCAGGTCAGACGCCAGCGCCACCTCCATCGGGGAGCCCGCCCAACCTGCACCCCGGTCGAGAAGCGGTCTAGCCCGGTCTCTGGTACGGCTGTACACCGTGGCACGGTACCCGGCATCAAGAAGGTGCCCACACATCGATGAACCCATGACGCCTGTCCCGATCCAGCCCACACGCGTGCCTGGCTGACTGTTGCTCACTGAACCGGCCCAACGCGGGCCGCGCCCGTACCATCGTTGGCGGTGGCGTTCATTCTGCTTTCAAGCGCAGACGGAGCTGGTCGATCCCGACCGCAATGATTAGAAGGGCCCCGGTCACGAACTCCTGCCAGAAGGAATTGATACTGAGAAGGACGATCCCGTCGTTGACGACCCCGATGACCAACACGGCCAAAAGCGTGCCGAGCATAGTCCCACGGCCACCGGCAAGGCTGGCCCCGCCCAGTACGACAGCGGTGATCACGGAGAACTCGAGGCCGGTCGCGGCTGTAGCCGAGCCCTCGCCCGTCTGGGACGCGAGTAGTAGTCCGGTCAGCCCGCAGGCGAGACCGGAGAGGCAGAAGGTAAAGAAGATAACCCGCAGCGAGCGGATACCGGCGAGACGGGCCGCGGCGCGGTTGGCGCCTATCGCGTACAGCCAGCGACCGTACGTTGTCCGGCGCAGCGTGAACATCGTGAGGGCGACGACCGCAAGGAAAACCCACACCATCCACGGGATCTGAAGGAACGGCCGGCTGATCCCCAGCGTAGTGAAGCCGTTGAAGCCGACGGCCACGCCACCGGTCAAAATGTACGCCAACGCGTAGGTCATCTCCATCGTCCCGATCGTGGTTATCAACGGGTTGATCCCGATCACTGTCACCAGGAACCCATTGAGGATGCCCACACCTAGACCGGTGCCGAGGGCGACGACGAGCGAGATGGCCAGCGGGTTGTGGTGAGTGTACGACTCCGCGAAAACACATGTCACCAGGGCGACATTTCCGCCTACCGACAGGTCGAACTGGCCCGAGATCAACAACATCGTCCCCGGGCACGCGACGAGACCGACGACCGAGGAGGCGATAAGTATGTTGGTGAAGTTAGAAGTATTGAAGAAATAAGGAGACTTGATGGTAAAGAAAATGACCAGAGCCGCCAGGACGACCAGCAAGGCGGCCGATTCTGGTACGCGAGCCGCGACACTTCTTGCTCGCCCGCCCGGCAAGACGGTGGGGCCCGTCGAGGCTACGCCGGACGGCCCGGTTTGGCTTACGTCGACTCCGGGCTCTACGTTCCTGATGTTCACTCAACCGCCTCCGTGAGAAGCCGACTTGTGGTTATGGCGTCACCTTCGAGCTCGACGACTATGCGACCGCGCGCCATAACGATGGCACGGTCGGCCACCTGGACCACCTCCTCCTGGTCCGAGGTCGAGATGAGGACGCCCACACCGGCTGCAGCCAGAGCTCGCATCGAGTTATAAATGTCCGCCCGTGCTCCCACATCGACCCCGCGGGTCGGCTCGATCATTACCAGGACCGGTGACCCGCGCTCCAGCCAGCGAGCCAGGACGACCTTTTGCTGGTTCCCGCCGGAGAGCGTTGCGATGGCCTGCAGAGGGTCATTGCGGGACCTTATCGACAGCTCCTGGCGCCAACGCCGGTAAGCGCTGGCCTCGGCGCGACGCGAGATGAACAACCTGAACCTTGCCATGCGCGGCCACGATGAGGCGGCTATGTTCTCGGCCACCGGGCGCACGGGGAAGATAGCCTCCCGCTTGCGGTCCGCCGGTACAAAGCCCACGCCGCGCCGGATGGAGCCGAACGGGCTCCGGGGTACGCCCCCGGCGCCGTTGATGGAGATGCTCCCTGACGTCAGCTTGCGCAACCCGAAGAGCGCCTCCGCCACCACCGTACCGCCGGACCCGAGCTTGCCGTAAAGGACGACGATCTCGCCCGGGTTCACGCTGAAACTGACGTCCTCGAACCCCGAGGAGGACGCGCTGTGCACCTCGAGCGCCGGCCGGGGACCGGGTTGCCACGTCGGCGCCGGAGGCCGGGAGACGTCAGAAGCCTCATGGCCCAACATGGCGGCCACGAGCGCTCGGCGGTCGAAGTCCTCGGTGGGCCCCTCGGCGGCCACCGACCCGTCGCGCAAGACCAGTACTCTGTCCGATATTGCTTTAACCTCGTCGAGGCGGTGGGTTATATAGATGATCGCCGCTCCACGATCTCGCAGGCGCCGCAGCAGGCCGAACAATTGCTCGACCTCATGCTGAGAAAGTGCGGCGCTCGGTTCGTCCAGGATCAAGACGCGGGTTTGGCCTGAGAGCGCCTTGGCGATCTCTATCACCTGCCGTTCCCCCACTCCAAGTGACCCCACAGAAGCGGAAAGGTCGAGTTCGATCCCCATTTCCTCGAGCACCGCGGCCGCGCGTTCGCGGACCGCCTTCCATTTCACCACTCCAAATCGCGCCGGCAACTGGCCCAGCGAAACGTTCTCCGCCACCGACAGCGTGGGCGCATCCGGGAACTCTTGGTGGATCATCCGCACCCCGCCTGCCCGGGCCGACGTGACCGACAAGCGGGTAAAAGGCTCCCCACCGATAATAATCTCCCCCGCGTCAGGTGAGTAGTCCCCCGCGATTATCCTGACCAGAGTCGACTTCCCGGCCCCATTCTCCCCTAGCAGAGCGAGGATTGAGCGGGGGTTGGCGTCGAGGCCGACACCGTGCAGCACCTCGACGCCACCGAACGACTTACGAACCCCGCGAGCGCTCAGTAAAGCCGTCATAAGAGGCTCATACCCCCCCTGAAGATTATTGCTGCTTCACTTGCAGGTGCCGGGGAACACCGAATCGATGTTAGCTGCAGTGAGAGGCGCGGCCTGGACGTATTCGAATGCCGGGACCGACTTGCCGTGGATCAGGTTCAGCAGGGCAGGGACGATAAGCTTCCCGTAGTCCTGGGGGTTGTAGTTTACATCGCCGACCCAGTTCTTGAACGGTGTGGTGTGACAGATGTACGGGTAAGCGTCAGAACTGGCGCCCTGAGCGACGATATAGAGATCGTTGAGCCGGCCCACCGACTGGGCGGCCTTGACAGCCCCGATCGCGACATCGTCGTTGATGGCAAGGACCAGGATGCGAGTGGCTCCGGGGAAACGACTGAGCGTGTCGGTGAACGGGGCGATCGTGTCCGCCGTCGTGTACGTCGTCGGCTCCACCTTCGTAACCTTCAGCCCGGGGCATTCGGCCAGGGTACCCGCGATCTCACCGTCTTCCCGCTGGATGACACCGGGATTAATTGGAGAGTTGATGGACATCAACGCGTTGACTTTGCAGTCGAAATGTGACTTGGCGTACGTGCCCAGCATCACGCCACCAACATGGCCCACAGTATAGTTGCTGACCCCCACATAGACCTTCTCGCACGGGGGCTGTTCGATGTCCACCGCCACCACCGGGACTTTGGGCCCAGCGGCGCATACGCGCGGCGCCGCGGCCTGGTCCGACTGGTAATCGGCGATCCCTTGCACTCCCTCGCTCTTGAACGCCTGCACGCACGAAATGGCTTGAGGGACGGACAGGTTCGAGTCGCACGTGACGACCTGTACACCGTCCTTCTTCGCCACCGCTTCTACCCCCTGCTCGACGGTTACGGCGTAAGGGATGCTGTCGGCGAGGTTGACAAAGCCAATCTTGATCGGTGCGGCTACCGCAGCCCCCGGGGCGGTGACTGCAAGCAGGCCCACAGTTGACATGATCACCAGGATTCTTGGCAATATTTTCATGTACGACCCTTTCTCCTTCTCACGAAGGGAGCTTTCTCGTGTTGATGCCATTTCATCCGTTGAGTTTGCCTTGAGTTGGTTTTGCTTTTCCTGACGATAGGTCCGTGCCAAGACCTGAACTTCAAACGACCATCTTTCAGACCTCCTCGCTGTTGAGGTGTCCTTCCATGACGGAGAGCGCTTCGAGCAAGAAGTAGTCGCCCCAAATGAGCTCGTTCGCGGTTGCCAACCCGATCCGGCGGTTGTAGCAGCCATCGGTCAAGATGCCGGCAGGACGAGCGTCCGCCGCGTCGAGCCCGGTAAGGTGGTGCTCAATCAGCGCGTCTGCCATGGCCTCGGCGGTCTCCCTGTAAACGGCGCCACGTGTGCCGGCCACCGGGCTCAACTTCAGGAGCGAGGCGGCTGCTATGGCCGTACCGGACGTGTCCCGCGGTCCATCTGGGTCGTCGAAGTCCCAGGAGGCGACGGCGGTCTTCGGCAGGTGCTCGCACCACCAGTCGCTGACACCCATGGCGACGTCGAGGAACTCGTCGGCTCCGGCGCACACGGCCTGGGAAAAACCGAGCATGGCCCAGGCTTGAGCGCGCGTCCAAGTACTGTCGTCACGCACTCCCTTGTGGGTGTAGCGACGCAGGACTTTTCCCGAGCGCGGGTCGAACGAGGCCGACTGGCACACAGAGTTATCCGCCCGCACGCACAGCTCGATGTGGCGCCGGGCGTTGGTCTCGGCCAACTCCGACAGCTCTGGCTGCCCAGCGCGCCGCGCTGCAAATATGAGCAACGGCGTCCCTCCCGGGACCCCGTCGATATTCGCCTCTCCCCTGCCGACATCCGAGGCCTCTTCGGCCTCGGAACCCAGTGGTATGAGATTTGCAGACCTGTTGAACAACGTGGCCAGGGAACGACCTCCGGAGACAGCGATCTCGGCGGCAATTTCGTCGTCGTGTAGCACTGCACCCAGCGCGGCCCCGTACCAGAAAAGGAACCCTCGAAAGACCGTCTCGGAGGCGGTGCGGGGGCGCAGGGCCTGTGCCCAATCACGGCCGAGCTTGGCGTAACGCCGATCACCGGTAACGCGGGCAGCCAACCAGAGTTCCCCGACCCAGAAGCCTCCTGTCCAGTCACCCGTCGGGGTGCGCGTCCAGGCGCCCGTGCCCGGGTCGGCATAATGGGGGAACCCGGCCGTGGGCGCGTCCGCCGCCGTCTGGTCTATACGATCGACGATCAGCTCGAGAGCGCGAGCCCGGTGGTCAGACATTTGCGGCACCGTAGCCGTCTCCACCTTTGCCGTGGCGGCGGCCGCCGGCCTCGGGCTCTCCGGCTGGCGGGCTCGAACGGGGACCGTCGCGGGCCCCAAGTACCGCTCCCTGTGTTAGCGATTGGACCAATTGCGCGTATTGTCCCAGCCACCCGATTTCGGTGTGCGCAGGTGGCTGCCACGAGGAGCGACGGCGGCTCAACTCGTCAGGGGTTACTTGGAGGTCGACCGCGCGTTTGTCGAGGTCGATTATAATTTCGTCCTCTTCTTGGACAAACGCCAATGGTCCCCCCTCCGCCGCTTCAGGCATTACCTGGCCCACGGTGAGGCCCCTATTGAGCCCGGACAATTCCCCGTCCGTCACCACGGCCACATCTGCGGCCAGACCCGCCCCGTTGAGCGCGGCCACAAAGCTGGCGGCGAAAACCGTGCCTGGCCCTCCCTTGGGCCCAAGGCCTGGCATAACGACTACGTCCCCTTTCAGGATCCCGCCGTCGCCCAGCGCGGCGATCGCGTCGGCTTCCGAAGCGAACACCTTGGCTGGCCCCTTGAACATGACGCGATCACGCGGGACGGCAGCTAGCTTCACCAGAGCCCCCGCCGGCGCCAGGCTCCCGCGTATGAGGCAAAGGCCCGGCCGGCTGTCGAGCGGAGCGGTCAGGGGCCGGATGACGTCCTCATCGCTGACTTTGGCAGCCGCCAGAAGTTCAGCCACAGTGCACCCTCCGACTGTCAAAACTTCGCCATATAGTTGGCTCTCGAGCTGTTTCATGAGGCCCAAGGTGCCGCCCGCCCGTTCCAGGTCTTCGGTGTGGTGAGGGCCGTTCGGACGAACCCCGCATAGCAACGGGATGCTCTGGGCGCGGCGCTCGAGCATCTCGAACACGTCGATATCCAGGCCGCATTCGACGGCAATCGCCTGCAAATGGCGGACGGAGTTGATCGAGCCACCGAGCGCTATGTCAACTGCGACGGCGTTTTCAAAGGCCTGTGTGGTCATGATCTGTCGCGGGCGAAGGTCGTCCGAAATCATCTCGACTATTCGATAGCCGGCCAGTTTTGCCGTCTCCTCCATCCGGGACGAGCCGGCCCGCACCGGCGCGGACCCCGGGATGGACATCCCGAGCGCCTCACACAGGACGTGCATCGTGTTGGCTGTGCCGAGGCCTGCGCAGACACCCGGCCCAACGATGGCCTTGTCCGCCATGGCGGCTAGGTCCGCCACCGCCATCTGGCCGGCGGCAACGGAACCCACCGCTTCGTAGACATCATCGATATCAACCGGACGGCCTCGAAAACTGCCAAAGGACTGGTAGCCGCCGATGACGACCAGCGTCGGGACGTTCAGACGGCCGGCGGCCATCAAATGGGCGGGCGTGGTCTTGTCGCAGGAGGCAAGACATATCATCCCATCCAACAGTGCCCCTTCGACCGCCACCTCGATGTCGTTGACGATCAGGTCGCGCGATGGCATGATGTAGCGCGCTTGCTTCCCGGCACTGGTGACAAAGTCGCTTGGTGCCGCGGTGCGGATCTCGAACGCGAGGCCGCCGGCATCAGCGATGGCTTGCTTCACTAACCCGGCCAGGTCATCAAGGTGCGTGAAGCACACGGACAACTCAGAGGAGGAGTTCACCAGCGCGATCTTGGGCTTGTCCGTGTCGGCTTCGGTGATACCCAGGGCTGCCCACTGGGCGCGGCGCACGGCCCAACTTGTGCTACCTGGTTCCAGGTTGCTGCGTAGCGTCACGACTTATTTGCCTCCCCTGACTTGGCGCTACGCCGGCGCCCCTTGGATCTTTGAGGTCGCGGTAGCTGGCTGGCACGGGTGCGCCCGTCATTTCCACCCCCCTCGGCCGGTGCCGGTTGACCGAGTGAGCGGTCAGCGTGGTCGATCATGAGCTCAACCGCAAGGTCGCCGTTCCCTGCCGCCATGGCCGCCAGGATCGCCTTATGCTGTTCGTGAAGTGCCTCTCGATCGCCCGGAGCAATGCCGAGCTCGCTCCACGCGTCGATCCAGAGTTCGTGGACGAGTTGCTGAAAGCGTGCGAGAAGTGGATTACCACACTCACGCCCGAGGGCCGCCTCGAAGCGAAGGTCGAGGCTCCCCTCTTCACGCTCCGCGGCGCGTATTTCCCTTTCGGCGCGGGCCAGAAGTGAGGCGACCCGGGAAAGGTTCGCGTCGGGATTTGCGGCCACAAGTTGTACCACCTTTACCTCGATCGCCGAACGCACATCGACCAATTGCCGAAGGAAGGACTCGTCGACGGCCGCGCTGCCTTTGAACTGGGCCTCAAAGGAGGTCCCATTGGGGTTGGCGATAAAGGTCCCCGCGTTGCGCCGAATTTCGACCTTGCCCAGCGCCTCGAGCGAGCGCAGCGCTTCGCGAACGGACACCCGGCTGACCTGGAATTGCTCCGCTAGCTCTCGCTCGGAGCCGAGCCGGTCACCTCGCTGCAAGTCGGTCTGGGCGATGTACTCCTCGAGTTGCCCCAACAACGACCGGAACACGTCGACCTTCTTGATCGGGATGATCTTGAACGGAGGTCGCGGCCGCGTCGGAGTGATAAGTGGACTGTACACAGGCCACTGACCACTGTCAAGGTTCGTTAGAGCTCACTCCCGTGGTGGGGTGATCGTGTCGCGCCGACGGTGCCCGACCGGCGCATAAGCCGACGCGGCCAACCGAGGCAGCCGCTATGGTGCGAAAGGACGGGGAGGTCGCGACCTGAGAGTGCAGGCCGAAATCAGATCTCCGTGCCCGGGTAGCCGTCCGCGTCGATGGCGAACTCGCCGCCGGCGTCCATGATGACGTCGAACAGGTACTGGCCGGAGGACCGCTCGCAATAACAGAGATAAGACAGCGCACCGTCGACGTCGTCCCGGACCAAGCACGCGACCAGCCCGGCGAACAAGGTCCGGAAGACGGCACCGTTCGGAGCGTTTCGCGCTGACAGGTCGACCGGGCAAAGTTTGGACAAGACAGCGCGCGCTTGCTCGCCGGTGAGACGCCCGAGCGCGTACCCGTGCGTGAGATCGGTCACGGTAGTGAAGCTCGGTCCGCCAACGGCGTCAAACTGAGCGCGCATGGCAAGCTCGCGGCCCGAGGGCCCCAAGGCCAGCCACACACCGGGACCTTCGCCAATTACTAGGTACCCCGGACCGTCGCGCTCCGCCCGGCCGAAAGGAACACCCATCACGTCCTCGGTCTGCGAGCGGCTCCGGACCTGTACCTTCGCCAGCGGGCTAAGGTCCGCCAGCCGCAAGGTGGCCGACGAGCGACGGGCGCTCACCTCCCAATTGCCGCGCCTTGTTACCGGCGCGGCCGGGCGGACCGGGCTGCGGGCCACCGGTCCCTCCTCTTCTTGATGGGAGTATTTGTCAGCCACGTAGCCGGGCCCCTTCGGGGTCAAAGTGGGCCAATTGCGGCATCACGGTGGCGGCGACGTCATTTCCGTCGGGCAAATGGACCGTTACGACGCTCCCGGGCGAAGCCAGCTCGGCTATGACGAAACCAAGGCAGACCGAGCGCCCTAGCGTCGGTGACATGCGGCTGGAGGTGACCCTGCCCGCTATCACCCTGTCATCGGTAAGGATCTGGCTACCCTCGGCTGGCACGACACCGGGGTCAACCGGCTGCAAGCCGACGAGTTTCGAACCGGGGCCCTTCTCGTGCTCAAAAACGAGCTCCGGCTTTCCAATGAAGTCCGGCTTGTCCAGCTTGACCAGCCACTCGAGGCCGGCGGAAAAGGCCTCGGTCAGGCCGTCCGTGTCCTGAGCCACGATCATATGGCCTTTCTCCAAGCGCATGATCCGTTGGGCTTCTACGCCAAAGGCCCCTACGCCGAGGTCGCCACCGGCGGCAAGCAACCTTTCCCAAACGTACAGGCCGAACCCCGCAGGTACATGGATCTCGTAACTGAGCTCTCCGGTGAACCCGATCCGCCACATATAACAATCGGGCACCCCGGCCACCGACCCGGTGCGGACGTGCATGTACGGAAATGCTTCAGGCGACAAGTCGACGTCGCTCACCAATCGGCCCAGCAGGTGACGCGAACTCGGTCCCGCTATGTTTATGCTGGCATAGGCCGTAGTCATTTGGGTGACGTGCACCAGCCAGTCCGGGTAGCTGCATTGGAGCCAGTTCTCCAGCCACTCCCACACCGCCCCTGCTCCCGAAGATGTCGTGGACATCAGGTAGTGGTCCTCGCCCAGCCGGCCGGTCACGCCATCGTCAAGGACGACACCATCCTCCGCGCACATCACCCCATAACGGACCGAGCCGACCTCGAGCTTGGACCACTTGTTCACATATAGCAAGTTCAGGAGCTTGGGTACGTCCGGGCCTCTCAAGTCCAGCTTGCCAAGCGGGGTAACGTCAATAATCCCAACCTTTTCCCGGACATTGCGGACCTCCGCCCCGGGGTCCCCGTAGTGCTCCGGACGCACCCACTGGCCGGCGACTAGAGGCACAGCCCCACGCGCCTCGTGCCAGGGCTGCATGGGTGAGTACCGGACTGGGGCATGCAGGCGTCCCGCCAGCGCGCCGAGGCTTATCGGGACATAGGGTGGCCGCCAGACCGTCGTCCCGGTCTCGGCGATGGTGCGGCCGGTGGCTTCAGCCAAGACAGCGACAGTGTTGACAGTCTCGAGCTTGCCTTGGCCGGGGCCCATGGTGGCCGTGGTGTAGCGCTTGGCCAGCTCGGCCGAGTCGTAACCCTCCTGTGCGGCCGAGAAGATGTCCTTCGACGAGACATCCTCGGAGAAGTCCACAAAGCCATGCGTACTGGCCCGGAAAAGCGCCGGATGAGGGCGGGGCACGAGCTCGGGGGCACCTGTCTCGTTTCCGCCGTGGGCTCGAGCGGCCGCCGCCGCACCCACAGCCCGGCCATGCGATACCAGCTCGTCGGCTGAACCGTCGCCCACGATCCCGCCTGTGGCCATCACATTTGGTTGCGCGGACCGGCCCGGGACGAACCGCGCCGCCCTCTCGTCGTAGCGGGGGATGTCCCCGGACATGTTGAGCAGCGACGTGGGAGCGGTCCACCCGACCGAAGTGACCAGCAGGTCGCACGCAAGTTCCGTCCCGCCGTCAAGCTCGACTCCTGAGACCTGGCCCCGGCCAATAGCTCGGCGTACGCCCTCACCTCGGCGGGCATCCACGACCCTCAGCACTTCGGTCCCGATGTCGCCCAGATCCTCGGCGGCGGCGATACCGTCGTCGTTCCCCGTGAACACGACCGCCCGCTGCCCCGGCTTCACGGCGTAGAGGTTGACCAGTCGTCTTGCCGCCGTTGACAGCATGACCCCCGGCAGGTCGTTCCCCTCGAAGACGTACGGGCGCTCAATGAGCCCTGGAGCGACGACCAACATCTTGGCCCTCGCTTTTATCAGGCGCTCGCCGGCGTTGGGCAGTTCCCGCTGCAGGACACCGACCCAGTTGTCGTCGTAACGGCCAGTGACGACGGAGTTCAGCAGGACCTCTACCCCGTCTTGTTCGGCCACCGCCCGGCGGAGGTCGGCCAGAAGTGCCAGTTCGCCCGCCCGTCCGTAACGGAGATGACCGCCCAGTTCGTACTCTTCCTCGACGAGCATTACCGACGCCCCCGCCTCGGCGGCCGCCAAGGCGGCTGCCATACCGGCCGGGCCACCGCCGGCCACCAGTACGTCGGGGTGCGCATAGCGTTTGTCGTACTCGCCCCCGGCCGAACTGGCCGGCAGCCGGCCACCCGGAGCGAAGTGTTGCAGCACGCGTTCGTACGCGGGCCACAGCCGCTGCGGTTTGATGAAAGTCTTGTAATAAAAACCCGCACTGAGGAACCGGGGGAAGGCGCCGTTCACCGCCGCTATGTCCCAGGCCAAAGAGGGCCAGACGTTCTGAGCCTTAACCGTCATGCCACCTCGGAGCCGGCGGTGCGCAGCTCGCACGTTCGGCTCGTCGTCAACCTGGACGATGCAGTTCGGGTCGTGGAAATTGGCCGTCAATATCCCTCGTGGCCGGTGGTACTTGAAACTGCGTGAAAAAAACTTCTCGCCCGACGCGGCCAGAGCCGACACGATCGTGTCGCCCTGAAATCCCGAGTAGCGCCGACCGTTCCAGGTGAACCCAAGCGACGTCGCCCGGTCGATCAGCTCGCCGGGACGCCGCCCGGCCCGCATATCCCTGGTCGAGTTACGAGCGCGGGCAATAGTTACCATTCGCCTCAACCTTCCTCGGGGCTCGCCGAGGGGGGCGCCTCACTGCCCACTGAACGCGTCGTCCGGACCTCGTTGGTCACCGTGTTCCGTTCAGCTACGAAAAACCGCGCGCACCCGAAACGATGGAACCAGGTCTCTGTGGTCCATCCAGCCCGGTTCCGCCGGATATATAGGTAGGCCCTCCACTCGGCGGGGCCAATGTCCTGGACCGGTGGCCTCGCACCCCCCTCTCCCCAGTGGGCAAACTCGTCACTGTTGCGGGGGCCACAGTAGGGGCAAGGTATGAGGATCAACGACGCCTCCAGGCCGCCGTCAGTCCCGTCTCAGTGCCCAACTGCCGCCGCCCCTCGTTCGCCGACCAGGCGGCCCTCGAAGAAGCGGGCCAGGTCGAACGCCGCGATGAGCTCGGGCGTCTTGCCGGTGGCCACGAGCTCAGCCATCGACTCGCCCGCGGCCGGCCCCGCCTTGAACCCGTAGGTGCCCCACCCGACGTCGACCAGGAACCCCTCCACTTCGGTCACCCCCATGATCGGCGAGAAATCGGGGGTGATGTCGCAGAGCCCCGCCCACTGACGCAGGACGCGCAGCTTGGCGATCCCGGGCATGAGCTCGAGGACATGGCTGGCCAGCTCCTCTGTGAACTCGAGCGAGCCTCTCATCGAGTATGACGGGTAAGGGTCAGTGCTGGCCCCGAAAACCAGCTCCCCGCGGTCGGTCTGGCTCACGTAGACGTGCAAGCTACCCGATACCACCACCGCCTGCAGGAACATCTTCACCGGTTCCGTAACAGCCGCCTGCAGCGGGTGGGTCACGATTGGGAGCGACACTCCCGCCATTTCCGCTACGAGGCTCGCCCATCCCGCCGTGCAGTTGACCACCACCGGCGCCGAAACTTTACCCTTGCTCGTATTTACGCCCCTCACCCGGCCCCGGTCCAACGAGATGGCGAGTACCTCAGTGTTCTGATGGATCTCGACCCCCAAGGCGTCGGCGGCGCGCGCGTACCCCCAATTGACGGCGTCATGGCGGATGATCCCGCCGGGAGGGTGGTAGAGGGCGCCCAGGACCGGGTATCGGGTGCCCGAGGACACGTCCATTTGGGGGACCAGCGCCTTCACGTCGGCCGGCGAAATGACCTCTGACTGGACGCCTTCGAGCTTGTTGACCTCGGCTCGCCATCGCATCGTCCGCAGCGAGCTGTCGTTATGAGCCAGTGTCAGGTGCCCGCGTTGGGCGAACATGACATTGAAGTTGAGCTCAGCGGCGAGGGAACGGTACAGCCCAACGGAGCGGTCGTAAAACCGGACTCCTTCCGGCGTCAGGTAATTCGAACGGATAATGGCGGTGTTGCGGCCCGAACCACCGCCGCCAATGTACCCCTTGTCCAGGACAGCAACCTGCCGGGCACCGTGGTTACGAGCCAGGTAATAGGCCGTTGCCAAACCATGGACCCCGGCGCCGATCACCACGACGTCGTATTGGGGCTTTAGTTCCGTCGTGCGCCACGCACGTGGCCAATCTTGCTGGAAGAGGCCGTGCCCGAGCAGGCCCATGGCGGAGTAGCGTCCCTTCGCCGCACTTTGGGCGTACCGTCCTGCCCATTGGCCTGCCCATTGGCCTGCCCGTTGGCGGACGTCCCGCCACCCATTGAGCTGACCAGGTGCTCGCATATTCTCTCGCCGCCTCCGTGGACCTTTGCTCGATCAGAACAGGGTCAGGTAGCGGTCGACCTCGGCTTCGCTCACCACGGCGTGCCAAGCGAGGAACTCCCGGCGCTTCACTGACGCGTAGTAGTCGATATAGTCGCCGTCGGCCGTCTTGCCGAGCGCCTGGCGGAGGATGTCGTTACCCGTCAGGGCTTCGATGGCGTGCAGGAGGGTCGGCGGCAACGACCGGATCCCCCGCCTGGCGATCTCCTCAGACGGCAGCTCGTACAGATTATCCCGGTTGGGCTCACCAGGGTCGGCCCGGCGGTCGATGCCATCGAGCCCGGCCGCCAGTTGGGCCGCCATCGCCAGGTAGGGGTTAGCGGCGCCGTCGCAGGCGCGGTTCTCGACGCTGCCTCCACCTGAAACACGAAGCATCTGCGTCCTGTTATTGCCCCCGTAGGTCACGTAAGCGGGTGCCCATGTCGCACCCGAAAGGGGGGCGCCTACACCCATGCGTTTGTAGGAGTTCACGCTGGGACAGGTGATCGCGGCCAGGGAACTCGCATGGTCCAGTAGCCCGCCAATGAAGTGGTATGCCGTCTCCGACAGCCCGAGACCGCGGGGGTCAGCGGAGTCGACGAACAGCTCCGCACCGGTGGCTTCGTCCCAGAGGCTCGAGTGCATATGGAGGCCGTTGCCTGTCAGGTGGGTAAACGGCTTGGGCATGAACGTGGCCGTCATACCCGCTTGCTGGGCCAGCGTGTGCACCATATAACGGAAGAAGACGACCCGGTCGGCCGTGGTCAACGCGTCGGCGTGGCGGAAGTTCTGCTCGAACTGCCCGTTGGCATCCTCGTGGTCGTTCGCATAGTTGGCCCAACCGAACTGGTTCATGTACTTGGAGACCGTGGTGACGTGGTTGTACATCCGGGTAAGCGCCTTGGCGTCGTAGCAAGGCAATTCAAGGGAGTCGACCTCGTCGGCGATAACCAGCCGGCCCTCCGGGGTGCGCCGGAGGAGGAAGTACTCGGCCTCACAGCCCACTTGGTACACAAAGCCACGGGACTTGGCCACCTCCAGTACTTGCTTCAAGATCAGCCTGGGCGAGTAAGGCCAAGGGGCGCCTTCGACATGGACATCGCACTGCACCACCGCCAGCCCAGGCTGCCATGGGGCGAGTGTGTACGACGCGGGGTCGGGCACGGCGACCAGGTCTGGGTCAGCCGGGCTTTGGCCTATGGCGCCGGCGGCGAACCCGGCAAAGCCCGCCCCGCCCGACATTAAGACGTCGAGCGCTTCAGCAGGCACGAGCTTGGCACAGGGCTTGCCGTGCATGTCGACGAACATGGCGAAGAAGAACTCAACCTTGTCCTTCTCGGCCTTCGACCTGAGCTCGTCAGTGCCTTGCGACATCCCCCATCCTCTCTCTCCTCGCACGCGCCCCTAGCCTGGCGGCTCTCCCGGGATCCAGTCAGTCCCGGCCAGAGGTACTTTCGCCATGGCCGCCGCCTCGATCGTGAGGGCGACAAGATCCTCAGGTTCAAGGTTGTGGACGTTGGACTTCCCGCAAGCCCTGGCGAGAGCCGTCAGCTCCATCGTCATCGCCCTGAGGTAATTAGCTACCCAGCGTGCCCCCACCGACGGGTCGAGCCGCGACTCGAGGTCAGGGTCCTGGGTCGTCACGCCGACGGGGCACAGGCCGGTATGACAGTGGTGGCAGAACCCTGGCGCCGTCCCCAGGCTCGTGTACTCAGCTGTGGCATCGTGGTCTTTTCCGTCCTGCCGGTAAGAAGGCTTATTGCACCCGAGAGCGACCATAGCCGCTACGCCTATCGAGACGGCCGTCGCACCGAGCGCCAAGGCCTTGGCCACATCTGCCCCGGAACGGATCCCACCAGAAACGATCAGTTGGACCTCATGGTGCTTCCCGATCTCCCGGAGCGCCTCGGCCGCCAGGCGCACGGCGGCCAACGTGGGGATGCCGGCATGCTCGATAAAGGCGGTGGGCGTGGCCCCGGTACCTCCTTGCATACCGTCTACGACGACGACGTCGGCGCCCGCTGCCACCGCCAGCTTTACGTCGTTCGCCACCCTGGTCGCGCCAAGCTTCACGTAAACCGGCTTTTCCCAGCCCGTTGCCTCCCGAAGTTCCTCGATCTTTATACGCAGGTCGTCCGGACCAGTCCAGTCCGGGTGGCGTGAAGCCGAGCGCTGGTCGACCCCCGGTGGGAGCGTGCGCATGGCTGCAACTCGGTTGCTCACCTTCTGGCCGAGCAATAGCCCACCCCCGCCCGGCTTCGCGCCCTGGCCGATGACCACTTCGATGGCGTCCGATTGGCGAAGGTGCTCGGGGTTGAAACCGTACCGGGATGGG
>JASHVH010000230.1 GCA_030039575.1 Acidimicrobiales bacterium
CATCTGGGCCGCGATGTCCTGATTAGTCGCGCCCTGCACGACAAGCTTCGCGATCCGTAATTCCTGCGGCGTGAGGTCATATCGAGTTTCGACCGTGCGTTGACGGACCTTCTGTCCTGTGGCCCGCAACTCGGCTGCGGAGCGCTGCGCGAAACCCTCCGTGCCGAACTTGGAGAACAGGTCATAAGCGGTTTGCAATTGTGCCCGCGCCTCACGCGGCCGTTGCTCTCGCCTCAGCCATTCTCCATAAGCGAGCCGGGTGCGAGCGAGGTCGAACCGTAACCTCGTGGGAAGAAGCCAGTCGATCGCCTGTTGGTACAAAGCTTCTGGCTCCTCGCGCTCCGAGAGCAGAGCGCGGCACCTTGCTTGAGTGGCAAGAGCCCAGCGTGTGCCGCTCGCGTTCGTGCTCTCCACCAACTTCTCCATTGCCGGTGCTGCCTGCTCTCCCTTGCCCGTACGGCTGGCCGCTTCGACCAGCTCGACCGTCGCCCACCCCGAGTACCAAAGGTCGTCAGGGTCCTCGAGCGCTTCCATCCCAGCGCAAAATGCTTCTTCGTACTGTCCAAGCCCATTGCAAAGGACGGCCGTTGCCCACAAGGCAGCATCCACAGCCAATCCTTCACCTCTGGCCAGCGCGTCCTTGGTGGTGGCCTCGATGAGCTGACGCGCCTCCGGTTCATTGCCACGGAAGGCAGCGAGGAGCGTACCCCTGGAAGGACGCTTGTTGTCGGACGCGTCCGTTACAACCTGTGCCTGGTCCACAAGGGACGCTGCTTCCGCCACGTCCCCGGCGAATAAGCAGACCGGCGCTCGAGTGCTCAATGTGATCGGCAGGACTGTCAAGGCCCCCGCATCACGGGCGAGTTGCTCTTGGCGTGCGGTGAGGACATCCCAACTGTCGTAATCCCATATTAAAGCGGCCGCTCCTCCAGCCAACCACGACCACCGCAGCAGCTCCTCCGCACCTACGTCGTCGGCCCGAAATGCACTCATCGCTTGTTTCAAAACTGATGTCCCCGTCTCGTACCCCTCGGTAATCAGGAGGGCAAGACCCTTCAGCAAAAGCTCCGACGCCCGAACTGGGCCCTCAGCGCTTGGGGCGGAGCGTACTGCCGTGGCTACCTCTAACGCGCTGGCGTCGACGGCCAGCCGGCCCGCGAACAAGGCCGCGGTCAACGCATCGAGGTACGTCTCACGCGCAAGCTTTAGGTCGATTTGCTCCAGCCGAGAGGCCGCCCTGAGCATGAGAGGCGCGGCGTCGTTCCCTCGGTGGCCTGCGAAGGCAATCTGACCGAGGAGTGCGTCCAACTGGGCGCGCTGCAAGTCATCCAAGGGCCCGCGCTCGGCCACGGCCGCGAGCCCCAACGCCGACTCCAGGGCGCCCGCGAGGCGCTTCGCCTCGGCGGCTCGAAACGCCCGGCTGGCTCGTCGTGCCGGGTCAACGCTCAATGCTACCGACCGCTCTAAGAACGCGGCGGCCGCCGCGAAACCGCCGCGCGCCTGGGCGCGCCCTGCCGATGCTTCCAGTTCGGCCGCTACGTCGTCGTTTGGCCGTAACGTCGCCAGCGCGCGGTGCCACGCCCGGCGGTCCGGGTCGAGCACGCTATCAGTAGCTTCCGCCAACGCAAGGTGTGCTTCTCTCCTGCTCTTGGGAGCCGCCATGCTGTAGACGGCGGACCTTACAAGTGGATGGCGGAACACGACACCTTCGCTGAAATCGACGAGCCCGTCGTCCTCGATCGCCTCCGCCGCCTCGTCGGCTACCCCAAGCCTCTCTGCTGCGCTCCAAACAACCCCCGAGTCTCCGGTCGGGTCAGCCGCGGCGACCAGCAAAAGCCGCCTGGAGCCCAGCGGTAGCCTCGCGAGCCGCCGACGGTAGCTCTCCTCGATCGCACCGGCCAAAGTGGCGGATACCGGCAAACCAAACCCGCCGGCAAGCTGAGAAGGTGTCAAACCTCGTGGCAACTCCAGCAGTGCAAGTGGGTTGCCGTGGGTCTCGGCGACGACACGGTCGACCACGCGGTCATCGAGGCGGTCGGGTAGCACCGTCGCCAGCAACGCCCGGGCATCTTGGTCCCCGAGCCCGGAAATCGTCAGCTGCGGAAGCCCGCGGAGCTCGTCGGTCAGCATGCGTGACCCGAATAGAAAAGCAACAGCTTCTCTGAACGTACGCCGGGCGGCGAAGGCAATCACTTGCGCGGACGAAGTATCGAGCCACTGTGCGTCGTCGACCACGCAAAGAAGGGGTTGTTTCGAGCCCAAAAGGGAGAAGAGGTTGACGAGCGCGACTCCCACGAGCACTCGGTCCGGTGCTTCCCCGTAGCGTCTCCCGAACACAACGTCGAGCGCGTCGCGTTGGTGTTCAGGAAGGAGCTCCACCGCACCCACCCCTAGACGACAGAGGTCGTTCAGGGCCGCATACGGAAGTTCCTTTTCCGCTTCGTTCCCGACGGTACGGCACACTTGGAACTCGTGGCAGGAGTCGATGGCGTAGTTCAAAAGGGCGCTCTTGCCAATGCCGGGCTCGCCGTGCACAACCATTGCGCCCCCTTCGCCCCTGCTAGCGGCAGCTAAGAGCGCATCGAGGACGTCGGACTCGCGTTGACGACCGAGGAGCAACTCGGCAACCTCCCTGACCTGTGCCAACGCTCATGCTAGGCCCTGTCGGGGTGACCCTCGACCGGTGCGAGGAACGATGATCTCGACCTTGTCCTCCAGTACTGCGCTGGAATCGATGGCGGCACTGGCTGGGGTCGACGTCTGGTCGAGCTCGTGTGCGATGCTAAAGCGTCGGCTGTACCGGAGGCTAGAAGTGGCTGTCTTCGCCCTGTGCCCCCCGGTCGAGAAAGGTCGTGGCGAGCTGAGTTCGGGACCGGATCCCGAGCTTGCGGTACACATGGGAGAGGTGGTACTCCACGGTCGCCGGACTGATGAACATCTGGGCGGCGATGTCTTGATTGGTGGCACCTTGCGCCACTAGTTCCGAGATCCGTGATTCCTGTGGTGTCAGGTCATATCGTGTTCCCACTTTGCGTTTGCGCACCTTCTCCCCCGTCGCCTGCAACTCGGCTCTGGCGCGTTGTGCGAAACCGTCCATGGCAAACTCGGAGAACAGCTGATCGGCGGTCCGCAGCTGGGCGCGGGCATCACGCGGCCGCTGCTCTCGCCGAAGCCATTCTCCGTACAGGAGTCGCGTACGGGCGAGGTCGAACCGTAACCGGGTGGGCAGGAGCCGCTCGATCGCTTCTCGGTACAGAGCTTCCGCTTTTTTGCCCTGGGAGAGCAAAGCTTGACACCGTGCTTGAACGCCAAGAGCCCAGGGTGTTCCGCCCGCGTCGGTGCTCTCCAGCAGTTTCTCCAGAACAGGTTTTGTCGTCTCTTTGTTGCCTGTGCGGCTGGCCGCTTCAACCAGCTCCACCGTCGCCCACCCCGCATACCAGAGGTCGTTCGGGTCCTTGAGCGCCTCGACCGCGGCGCGAAATGCCTCGTCGTACTGGCCAAGCCCATTGCAGAGGAGAGCCTTCGCCCACGAGGCCATAGCCACCGCCAATCCCTCGCCTCTGGCCAGTGAGTCTTTAGTAACGACCTCAATGAGCTGACGGGCCTCGCGTTCGTTGCCTCGGAAGGCGGCGAGGAACAGGGGGCCCCTTAAGAGACGCTTGTTGTCAGATGCGTCCGTGACGACCTCAACCTGGTCGACGATGTACGACGCCTCCGCCATTTCCCCCGCAAAGAGGTACACCCCAGCTCGAGTGCTCAATGTGATCGGTAGAACCGTCAAGGCGCCGGCAGCACGGGCCAGTTGCTCTTGGCGCGCGGTAAGCGTATCCCAGGTGTCGTAGTCCCAGACGACAGCGGCGGCTCCTCCCGCCAACCAAGACCACCGTAGCCGCTCGTCCATCCCTATTTCGTTGGACCGAAATGCAGTCATCGCCTGCTTCAAGAGGGAGGTTCCAGCTTTGTACCCCTCAGTAATCAGCACGGCGAGACCCTCGAGCAAAAGTTCCGATGCCCGAGGTGGGCCAGCAGGCCTTGGGGCGGCGCGTGCCGCGGCGGCTACTTCTAGCGCGCTCGCGTTCCGAGCAAGGCGGCCAGCAAACAGCGCAGCGGTTAGCGCGTCGAGATAGGTCTCACGAGCGAGCTTCAGGTCGACTTGCTCTAGCCGAGAGGCCGCCCTGAGCATGAGCGGGGCGGCGTCGTTCCCTCGATTGCCTCCAAAGGCGATTTGACCGAGAAGTACGTCGAGCTGCGCACGCTGCAATTCATCCAGAGGACCGCGCTCAGCCACGGCAGCGAGTCCTGATGCCGACTTCAGGGCCCCCGCGAGGCGCTTCCACTGGCCGGCGCGCAGTGCGCGGCCGGCTCGACGAGCCGGGTCGACGGTCAACGCGACGGACCGTTCCAGGAACGCGGCGGCGGCCGGGAACCCGCCCCGGGCCTGGGCGCGGACCGCCGAGGCTTCTAGTTCGGAGGCTACATCCTCGTCTGGGCGGAGTGTCGCCTTTGCGCGGTGCCACGCCCTCCGGTCCGGGTCGAGGGCCCTATCGGTCGCTTCCGCCAACGCGAGATGTGCTTCGCGCCTGCTTTTCTGGGTTGCCATGTTGTAAACGGCGGACCTTACGAGTGGGTGGCGGAAAACAATACCCTCGCTGAGATCGACCAGCCCCTCATCCTGGACAGCCTCCGCTGTCTCCCTCCCAATCCCAAGCCGGTCGGCCGCACGCCAGACGATCCCCGGGTCTCCTGTTGGGTCGGCTGCCGCGACCAGCAAAAGCCGTCTGGAGCCAGGTGGGAGTTTGGCCAGCCGTCGACGGTAGCTCTCCTCGATCGCACCGGCCAAGGTGACCGATACAGGCAGCCCAAACCCGCCCGCCAGCTGAGACGGTGTCAAACCGCGTGGCAATTCCAACATTGCCAGTGGGTTGCCTCGCGCCTCGGCGACGAGGCGGTCCATTACCCGGTCATCGATACGATCTGGCAGGACAGTTGCCAACAATGTCCGGGCGTCTTGGTCTCCAAGGCCGGAAATCGAAAGTTCCGGAAGCC
>JASHVH010000231.1 GCA_030039575.1 Acidimicrobiales bacterium
CAACGGTGAACAGGGGCCCGTCGCTCCCCGGTAGAGTGCAACCGCCGAAAGCCACCCCGAGCGTCCTGGTCCGTTGGTTGGCCTTCGCCGCCACCCGGGTGACCTCGTCAAGCTGGTCTCCCCGCTCTGCAGCGGCGCCCGCTACTTTAAACACACAAAAGTTGCCCGCGATGCCGCGGCGTTCTTCCCGCCGGTCCGGGGGCGCCGCAGCCACGTCGTCGGTAACGACGACGGCCCGCACGTCGATGCCGTCTTCCCGGGCGCGCGTCTCGGCCATGCTGAAGTTCATGACGTCACCGCTATAACGGCCGCACGCCAGCAGCACGCCGGCGCCCCCGTCAACGGCCAGTACACCTCGATAAACCTGCTCCGCTCCGGGGCTGGCAAAAACGTCACCCACCACGGCGCAGTCAGCCAGGCCGGCGCCGACAAAGCCGGCAAACGTCGGGTAATGGCCGCTACCTCCGCCGATGACAAGGGACACCTTTCCTGGCGTCGGGCCGCCGCGGCGCATCACTGCCGACGTACCGGGCACAGCCTCCAGATAACGACCGTACGCGCCTAGGAGCCCCTCGACCATCTCGTCCCTGAAGGACTCCGCTCGGTTGAACAGGCTTGTCATCCCGTCCCTTCCTCTTGGCCAGGGCTGGACCGCTGTCGCGCCACCGGGAGCATTACCGATCGTGCCACAGCGACCAGGGCGAGAACTGACAACCCCGTCGGGCTATTTGTTGGGGTTGACAAGGTACTTGGCGCCGGTGCCCGCTCGTCGGTAAACGCCTATTTCTCGCAGTTGGAGCGCCTCGGCCAAGGACACCTCCTTGGTGTAATTGCAAGTGAACGTCGTGTTGAGGCCGTCCGCTACCCGCCGGCGCAACCTTTCCACGCCCTCCGGGCCGATCTTCTGGAGGAAGGGCATCAGCAGCCATCCGCCAATGCCCCACGCCATCCCGTAATTACGAGCCAACTCGGTGGGGCCCCGGTCGAGCGCTCCGTAAATATAAACCTGCTTGTGGACGGGCGACCCGTACTGGCTGTACCGGGCGGCGGCCGAGGAATTGGCGGCCGCCTCCATGCAAGTCAATATCTGGCTGGCCAACTTGCCACCGCCTATGGCGTCGAAGGCCAAAGTGGCCGACGTTTCGGTGAGCGCGTCAGTCAGCTGGTCCATGAACGTCGCCGATGTCGAGTTGCACACAAAGTCGGCGCCGGCAGACCTGAGGATCTCCTCTTGCTCAGGCCGGCGCACGATGTTCACCAGCGGGACTTTCTCCTCGATGCAAAGGCGGTTCAGCATCTGGCCGAGGTTTGATGCGGCCGCGGTGTGGACGAGAGCTTTGTGGTCTTCGCGCCGCATCGTCTCGACCATGCCCAGCGCGGTCATGGGGTTCACAAACGAAGATGCCCCCTCGGCCGCTGTCGCCCCCTCAGGCAGCAACAGGCAAAGCGAGGCGTCAACGCAGCGGTACTGCGTGTACATGGCGCCGCCGGGAACCGCAACCACCCTCCCAACCAGGGCCTGGGCGGTGCCCGACGTCCCGGCGGCCACGACCGTCCCGGCCCCTTCGTTGCCCGCTGGGACGGGGGTACCCACCCGGCGCGTCAATGCCCGCATGGCGGCGGCGGGCAGGGGCGCAGTGACCACCGGCCGTTCGGGCGGGCCACTCGAGACAGCGGCGGCCATATCGGCCCCGTCGAAAAGCACACCGATGTCGGAGGGATTTATGGGGGCGGCCTCGACACGGATGACGACTTCCCCGGGGCCAGGGGGAGGCACGTCGACGAGTTCCAAAAAGATCTCTAGCGTTTGGTCTGGCTTGACCAAAGAGCGTAATTGCCACGCCTTCTCCGGTACGTCCGACGCCACCCCGCGGACCTCCTCGCTGATAACTGCCGCTGTTGGTCGCGGCTGCAAAGCTAACCCGGTTGGCCGCTTACCGACAAAAGATGGTGGGCGCTCGGGTCAAGCGAGCCGGCTCGAGGACGTTCGGAGCCCCGGCCAAGGGACATTCCACCGAGCCGGCCCTTTTTCGGGACGTCCTTGGCCCGAAAGGGCCGGCTCGCCTTACCGGAGAGATCATGCTGGCGCAGGACCTGAACGCGGGGCGTTACGGCCTGCGATTGCTCGGAGCGCCGCCCCGGGCGCGGCCTTCCACCGCCGCCGCGATCTCGCCCCAGGTTTGCGCCCTCCGGCGGCACTCGTCGACCACCGTGTAGACGCGGGACAAGGGCAGCTTGGCCAGGTAGGTACGCAGGTCTTCGATGCTTACGGTTGTCCTGGCCAACCACGAAGCGGCCTCGTCGAGCTCGGGGGAAGGGACGAGGACGACCTCCCGGCCGCTGGCTTCGTGAGGGTCTTGCGTGCGTGGCGCGGCCGGGCCTTCGGGCGCCGGCGACTGGTTTTCCCGGGCGTGGAGCCGGGCGCGGGCCCGGTGCACGGTCGACGGGGCCACCCCGGCGGCCCCGGCGGCCTGGCGGGTCGAGGCGAACGGGTGGTCGGCCATGGCCCGGGCGACCGCCACCTGGCCCGCCAGCCGGTCGACCGGTCGGCGGCGCCCGTCCCGGCCCGTCCGGGCCCGGGGCTCGGCCAGGCAAAGGCCCTTGCGGATCAGGGCGATGGTGGTGTGCGACAGGCCGCACACCTCCCCCGTCCACCGGTCCGATCGCTCGGGGAAGGCGTACAGCAGCGAGCGCGCCGCCACTCGCCGCTCCGCCCGGCTAAGGGGCTTGCCGTGTTTTACGTTGGCCTGGATGGCCAGCACCATCGCCTCGGTCCCATTGCCGTTGAACATCAGCGCCTTGATGTGGCTGCGGCCGGCCCGTCGGAACGCCTCCAACCGGTGGACCCCGTCGATGACGGTCATGGTGCGGCGGTCCACGATGACCGGCGGCAGGTGGTCCATCACCTCCATAAGGGCAGCCACGTGCCCGCCGTCTACCTTGGTCTCGCGGGGCGAGTACCCGACCGAGATGGCGGCCACGGGCAACGTCCGTACTTCAGACATCTCGGGGCTTGGGTTATCAGCCTGAGGGGCCTCGGCCCCGGCCGCTGGCACGATCGGCCCTTCGGCCGTGTACCGGCCACCTGTCGGTCCCGCCATCGCAGAAGGGGTTACGGTGAAAACCGGCAAAACGATTCGCTGTCCGAAGCGTGTCATCAAGCCTTTTCCTCCAGTACGGCCGGGCGGCGCTGGCAGAGCGGGGTTTACGCGTCCAGAGAAAAGGTAAAGGAACCGCGTTCCCGAAACCTTCCCGAACAGTGATCCCCACAGAGACAAGCGGTCCCTGGCAAATACACGGTTTGCCACCCGGCCCGCGCGCCTCGTGCCGGGCCCGCGGGAAGGCGGGTGGCTGACGGTGCGGCCGCGCCCGTCCGGTGCGCCGGGCCACTTGGGGCGGCGGAGGTAGACCGCTCTAGGCCCGCCGGACGAGCCGCGACCACACTGGGACGGTTGGCCTCGCCTAGCTCCCCATCGTCCCCCGGCGGGCCCGGGCTTCCAGGGCGTCCGCCATTTGCGCCCAGGTGCGCGCCCTACGCCGGCACTCATCCGCGACCACGTACACGCGCGACAGGGGCAGGTTCCTGAGGTGGGCATGAAGGTCTTCGACGCTGACGGCCGTCCTGGCCAACCAGGAGACAGCCTCGGTGCCGGCGGGGAAAGAACGCAAGGCCCGGTCAGCCAACAAAGCACCCACCGGTCCGTGCGCCTCGCCGGTTATGTCCAGCACTATGGGGGCCGATGCCGGTGTTTGGGACCGGGCCAAGCCGGCGGAGACGCGCTGGACGGTCGAGGGCGCCACGCCGGCCGCCCCCGCAGCCTGTCGAATGCTGGCGGTCGGGTTCTCGGCCATGACCCGGGCCACAGCGGCCTGACCGAGCGAGGGGTCGACCGGCCGCCGCCTCCCGTCCCGGCCGGTCCTGACCTTGCCGTCAGCGGCGCTTACGGTTCGGCGTAGGACCGCCACCGTGGTGTGCGAAACCCCGCAAACTTCGGCCACCCACCGGTCAGAACGTCCCGGGCACCGGCAAAGGAGCGCCCGGGCCGCTTCTTGGCGCTCACTCCGGTTAAGAGGTTTTCCGTGCTGAATGTTCGCCTGGATGGCGATGACCAACGCTTCCATGTCGGTGCCCCTGAACAACAACGCCGGTATGTACCTCCGGCCCATGGTCTTGTAGGCCTGCAAGCGGTGCACGCCATCGATGACGGTCATGGTCCGCTCGTCCACGACCACTGGCGGTAGGCAGTCCAGGACATCTGCCAGTGCGGCGACGTGGTCGGGGTCGACCTTCGTCTGCCTGGGCGAATAACCGACCGAAAGGTCAACGACACTTACGGCATGAACTGCTGACGCCTCCAGGCCCTCGAACGCATGTGGAACGCCGTCTACCTCGTCGGTCAGCACAGTCCACGGCACTCAGGCGACGATAGTTCCCTAGCCACGACGCTCGGTAGCGCCTTCTTCACTTATTGCGTTAGCTCGACAAACTCAGCCGACCCGTTTTCTTGCCCCTGGCGGGGGTGGTGCCAGCCGTTTCAGGTGCTGCCCGGCAACCCGGCACCAGGAGCCCGGCCGGGCCCCGCCGCCCGGGCCGCTTCGAGGCCCCGGACGACCCCGGTTATGAGGGTGCCGACCTCATCAATGTCGATCTCTACGACGTCGCCGGCCTCGAGAGTGAACGGCGCCGGCGGCACCAGACAAGTGCCTGTAGAAAGCACGGCGCCCTCCGGGTAGACGTCGGCTCGCATCAGGTAGCCGACGAGGTCTTCGTACCTTCGGTGCAGCTGGGCCGTACTGGCCGTGCCGTGCCAAGCGACGGCACCAGAACGGCGGATGGTCAGTTCGATACGAAGGTTGTACGGGTCCGCCACCTCCCAGGCCGGG
>JASHVH010000232.1 GCA_030039575.1 Acidimicrobiales bacterium
AGAGCGACGCGGTCTGGCTCATCACCCTTGAGGGGACGCCGACGAACTTTCCTCCGCGCGCGGCGCGACGCGTGACATCTGGAGCCGGTCGAGGCCGAAACCAAAGAGATCGTTTAGCGCGACCACGAGCGAGCACTCGAAGCGCGGCGGAGGAGGAGAGGCCGGGGCGACAACGGTTGGGCTCGGGCTCATGCGCCCGCTATTTGTCGAGTTCCCAGAGGACGTGAAGTGCTGGGACGTGGACGACGAGTTTATGTTCGGTACCGACCTGTTGGTGGCGCCGGTACTTACCATGGGCGCGCGTCAGCGTAAGGTGTACCTGCCAGAGGGTGTGGTGTGGACGAATACGTGGACGGGCCAGTCGACGGCGGGAGGGGTAGCCGTAAGCTGCTCGGCCCCGCTCGAGCGAATACCGCTATTTGCACGAGCCGGCGCCCAACTGCCAATCGTGACGCGCTGAGGCCGTTCGTAATTCGCCCCGCATACCGTGGTGGCAGCGGGTCGAGCACACAGGCTCGGCCCGTGCTCACGTAAGCCTTGCTGCTATCGAGGCGTCGAAGCATGTCTACCAGGAGAAGCCCTTGGCGCTCGGGCCACGTGACCGTCATCGATCAAAGGGTCTGGATAAGCCCACCGTCGATCACGTAGTCAGCCCCGGTTATGTTGGCGGCGCGATCGCTGGCCAGAAAGGCGATGAGATCAGCCACTTCCTGTGGTGTGGTAAACCGGTGGGTCGCGGTGTCCTGGACGGCGGTCTCCTCGTACTTGCCGGGATCCCCGCCGAGCGTGCTCGCCAGCGTAGAAGCAACCCCGTCGTGGCCAAGCCACAGGTCGGTGGCTACGGGCCCGGGGCTGACCGTATTTACGCGTACCCCGTGCGGCCCGACCTCCTTCGACAACGCTTTGGAGAAGTTCACCAGCGCCGCCTTGGCGGCGCTGTAATCGACGACCAGCGGGTCGGGCAGCGAGGCGTTCACTGAAGCGGTATTGATTATTACGCCCCGCCGCCCTTCGAGCATATGCGGCAGCACAGCGCGCGCCGTTCGCACCGCCGCCATGAGTGTCAAGTTCAATGTGTAAGACCATTGTTCATCAGCCACGGACACGAACCCGTTTGTTCGTGGGGTTACCGCGCCCGCATTATTGATGAGAACCTCGACCGGCCCCTCGTTCAGAGCGCCCGCCACGAGTTGGCCGGGACCGGTTTCAGATGAAAGATCCACCAGCACTTCAACCGCTTGTCCTGCCGCGACCAGTTCCTTCAGTTCGTCCGACGTGTCCCGCGACCCTCCGATTACGTACACGCCCTCGGCGGCAAGGGTGCGGGCCACCGCCAGGCCGATCCCTTTGCTCGCTCCTGTAATGATTGCTCGTTTGCCAGCCAGACCGAGGTCCATGTCCTTGCTCCTTACCACTTCGTCAGAGGAGTGCCGTCAGCTGGTCGCGTCCGCCGCCGCGATGATCACGGCGGTGACCGCTGCGGGGTGCGACACCATGGCCAGGTGGGAAGCCGGGATGTCGACGATATGGGCGTGGATGGCCTGGGCCATGGCGAGTTGCTCGGCCGGCAATATCACGCGGTCCTCGGTCCCGAGGGCGTACCAGGACGGGATCGTCGCCCAGGCGGGCGGGCCGGACTTCTCATCGACGGCGCCTGATGACAAGGGGCGTTGAGTGGCCGCCAGTATGGCTCCCTCGCTCGCCGGCATGTCGTTGGCGAAGCAGGCGGCGAACCCCGGGTAGGGCCCGTCGGGCGCCACTTTGGCGTACAGGTCCACATCACCGGCGGGCAGCGTCGGGTTGGGTACAAAGTCGAACACGTTGGACGGGTCACCGCCTCCGGAGAGGCACGAACCGGGGATGGCGCTCTCCAGTTGTGCGACTGTCTGTCCTTGCGCGGGTGCGAACGCGTCGACATAAACGAGTGCCTTTACGTTCGGGTCCCCCGTGGCCGCGTTGGTAATGACAGCTCCGCCATAAGAGTGCCCGACTAATACCACCGGCCCGGGAATTCCCTGGAGGTAGGCCCTTAATACGTCGCTGTCGCTGACCAGTCCCTGGAGCGGGGTGGGGAACGCATCGACGACGTAGCCCGCCCGCTGCAGCCGCTCGATGACCCCGTCCCAAGCCGAACTGTCGGCCCATGCTCCGTGAACGAGGACAACGGTCGGCTTCGGACCGGCTTGGCCGCTGAGCGCTTCGGCCGAGACCAGGCCGCTCGGGACCGTGCCGGCGAGCATTGCAGCCGCCGCAACCACGAGTCGAGCCAGGCGGCGCGAACTAAGGAACCGTGTCATAGTTTCGATCTCCTTTTCTGGCGGGGCCTGCTCCGTTGCTGGCCCTGATCAGCCGGCTTGGACCTTGAGGGCGACCCGTTCGGCCATGGGGTCACCGTGACGAAAAATCACCCGCCACTGCCCATTCTCGACTCGGTACCCCTGGCTGGCTCTCAGGGTCCGCTCTTGCCTTTCACCGTTGACGACGTGGTTCATGTGCTCGAGGTCAACTGTGAAGGCGAGGTTGTCGGTGATTTCAGTGAGAAGGTTCTCGGCGCTCCAATCGCCGAAGTCCAACTGCGATGACGCCCACGAGAGCGAGGCACTCACGTCCTTCCACCCGACCGCGTGCGAGCCTGCCGCCCCCATCAGCACGACATCATCCGTGTGCGACCAAAGCGCTTGGAAAGGATCGGTGCGCCCGGCCACCTGCTGGCTGAGGGCGAGCCTGCACTGCTGGACAAAGACATGAAAATCCTGAGCGGCTACCGACATGTCCGTTCCTTTCGTCAGCGACGGGACAAGGTACTGAAGACGACTCTCGCTGGCGACGGTCGGCGTCGGCATCCGTCACCCGACTGCTTTCCCTGTCCCAACCGGTCAAGTGGTGCTCGGTAGGGGTAGGCAGGCTCGGTGGTGCAGTTAAGTCACCCTGCGGATGAGGCCATATCCGTCTCGGCATAAGTTGGCGGTGTGCCGCTCGTAACCGTGGTGAACCGACCAGACCTCGGGCGCTACCAGATCCTGTGCGACGATGACGTGGTTGGCTTCAGCGCATATGAGATGCAGGGCACCCACGTGGCCTTCATGCACACAGAGATCGACTTCGAGTTCGCCGGCCGCGGCTTGGGGAGGAAATTGGTCGGCGACGCGTTGGCTGATGTGGACTCCCGCCATGCCACTGTGCTCCCGTACTGCCCGTTCGTTCGGTGGTTCATCGCCGAGGACAGCCGATTTCTGCACCTGGTGCCCGAGGAGTCGCGCCGCACGTTCGGCCTTCTCGGTGAGACCGACCGGCCCAGTGACAATTGAGATGAGCCCAGCTGGCAACCTGGGCATTCGGGCGTACGGTTGTAGCGTGGCCAAACCGAGCCTTGTCGGCTATGAGCCGGAAACGGCAAGGGTCGAGCGTCTGGTCAACCGGTTAGCCGAACATGGCGATGCATTGGTCATTCGGGGTGAACCCGGGATCGGCAAGACTTCCCTGCTGGAGGTGGCCAGGCACCGAGCCTTGGCGCAGGGGCTGACCGTGCTCAACACCGCCGGCGTAGAGCCCGAGGCTGCCCTGGGCTTCTCGGGGCTGCACCAATTGCTCTGGCCCGTCGTCTCCGGCCTTCCCGACCTGGCCTCTGAACATCGAGAGGCGCTATCAGCGGCGCTTGGCCTGGCCGCGTGGTCGGTCACCGACCCGTTCATGATCGCCATGGCCGCCCTGAACCTGCTCGTTCGCACGGCCGAGCGCAGGCCTGTCCTG
>JASHVH010000233.1 GCA_030039575.1 Acidimicrobiales bacterium
GTGGGCGCGGAGGGGATCGAACCCTCATGCTCAAAGGCGGCAGGGTTTAAGCCCGCTGTGTCTACCGATTTCACCACGCGCCCTCGTGGGCTTTTTAGCTTTCCCAGCCCCTCTCTTCTGAGCTGCCCGGTCCTGCTTACTTATTTCGGCTCGTCATCGGAGCCTCCGAGTTTACGACCCCACCACGCACCGTCAGGTCTACAAGAGCTTTGTAGGTGGCAGCCGGGAAGCGAACCGGCCAGCCCTCTAAAAGCGGGCGAACCGCTTCCGGCCGACTCAGCCTTCTTTTTCGTGGCTTGCGGTCTCGACCCGCGAGCGCACAGCTCGTCGCGGCCCGGGACGTGACCTCGGTACGGCGGTGCCGAGGGCCAAGGCGACCGCTTGCTCTGGGAGGAGGTCGCCTCCATGCCGCATGGTGGTAGCGAAAGTCTTATCGCCCAGGGCGCGACGGGCAGACGCCGACAACGCCTCCATCGTGGCCCGGCGGTAGGGCACCAGTGGGGCGCCCATCCGCTCCCGCCACGCACTGGCTGCCGCCACCAGGAGGACCGCTGTCGCTGCCTCGCCCTCCGCCAGTGCCACCCGTCCTAGTTCCTCTAGACCGGTCACCACCAGCCAGTGCGGGCCAGCCGGCCATCCTTGGGCGACTCCCTCTCGCAACCTCACCCGAGCCGGGCCGTATTCGGCCCTGTCGCATGCCAGTTTGCCCGACGAGATCAGCAGTTCCACCACTCCGCCGCGTATGCCGTGCGTACGGAACAGTTCCAGCGCTTCTACCATCAGCGACTCGGCCTGCTCCATGTCGCCTCGCATAGCAGCCGCCAGCGCCAGGTTGTTGAGCGAGAAGCCGATGCCCCAGAGCCGGCCGAGCTGGCGGCACTGGGCCAGGCTGTCGGCGCAGTAGGTCTCAACCGCCTTGACCCGGCCCTGGTCCCGGGCAATGTCGCCCAAGCCGAGCAGGCCAAACGCCGCGCCCGTCCGGTCGCCAAGGGCCCGGTAGCACGTTATCGACTCGTCGTAGGCTGCACTTGCCCAATCGAACTCGCCTCGTTCACGGGCGATCAGGCCAAGGCGGAACAGGGCATAGGCGATGGCTGCGTCGT
This sequence comes from Acidimicrobiales bacterium, assembly GCA_030039575.1. Taxonomy (GTDB): domain Bacteria; phylum Actinomycetota; class Acidimicrobiia; order Acidimicrobiales; family Palsa-688; genus Fen-671. Next base: position 1,104 of record JASHVH010000233.1, read on the forward strand.
CCCCCGCTTGACGAGCCAACGTGAGGCTCTCCTCAATGAGCCCTGATGCCTCCCTGTAACGGCCTTGTCCGCGTGCCATGACAGCCCGGTGGGCCAGGACTCCGGCGGCTCGGCCGGGCTGGCCGAGGGCCCGGTACAGCGCCAGGCCCTCCTCGAAGCGCTCGTCGGCCGGTACGAAATCGTCCTGGTCGTGTGCCAACCACGCCGCCCCAGTAAGCGCTGTGGCCCGGACTGCCGGAGCAGCCGCCTCGGCCTTATCGGCGCTAAGGAAGTACTCCAGCCAACGCCGTCCCTCGGTGAGGTGGCAATGGCGTTGCCAAAACGGCCAGAGTGCCCCCGACAGCTTGAGGCCCAGCGTGGTGTCCCCCGATTGCCGTGCCCAGTTGAGTGCGGCCCGCAAGTTGTCGTGCTCCGTCTCCAGTCGCGCCAGCCACGCCCCCTGGTCCGGCCCCGACAGCGCATTTGTCGCTGCTTCGGCCAGTTCGAGGTAGTACGCCGCGTGCCTCCGGAAGATCGCGGCCGCCTCCCCGCTCGCCGCTAGCTGTTCCAGGGCGAAGGCCCTGATCGTCTCCAGTTGACGAAAAGAAACCTCGGGCTCTTCCGGCCGGCGGTTGACCTCGGCGATGGGACCGGGGCCGGGGTCGCCCTCGGCCCAAGGGACGTGGCCGGCCAGAGCGGGCCCCGCATCGGGGTTGGTGGCGTCGACCGGGCCTGGCGTTTCCACCACCTGCAGCAAGTTGGCTTGCACGAGGGCGCTCAATTCGTCCAGGAACTCCCCGCCAGGCTGAGAGTGGTCCTTGCCCGCCTCTCCTCGAGCCTGGCCCACGCAGACCTGGCGGGCGGCTTCAAGGGAGCAGGCGCCCGCGAAGACGGCCAGGCGGCGTAACAGGGCCTTTTTGTCGTCAGCGATCAGGTCATAACTCCAGGCGATGACGTCGCGGATGGTTTGTTGCCGTGCCGGTACGTCCCGAGGCCCCTCTGTAAGCACCCCGAGGGCGCTGTCCATGCGGGCCAGCAAAATGTCCGGGGTCAGGACCCCGACCCGGGCCGCGGCCAGCTCAATGGCTAGCGGCAGGCCGTCAAGGCGTCTGCAGAGAGCAGAGACGACTGCCGCGTTTGCCCTCGTGAGCGCGAAGTCGGGCCGGCGCGCCCGCGCCCTTTGCACGAAGAGCTCTACCGAGGAGACGCGCTCGAGGGCCTCCGTCGCCAACACTCCTCCTGGCGCCGGGAGGTCAAGGGGCGGTACGGGGTAAACCTGCTCAACCCGCAGGCGCAAGGCCATGCGGCTGGTGACCAGCACCTGCAGCCTGGGGCACGCGCCACACAGTTCTGCCACGGTGCCCGCCGCCTCCGCTACGTGTTCGAAATTATCGAGAAGCAGCAGCACCTGAAGCTCGCCGATACGGTCCGCCACCGTCGACAAGAGCGGGCGCCCTCCCTGTTCGCCTACTCCAAGGGACTCTGCGATGCAGGGCAACACAAGCCTTGCATCTGTCAGCGGGGTCAGGTCCACAAACACGACGCCGCCCGCGAACTGCGCCTGGACCTCATTCGCGAACAAGATGGCAAGGCTGGTCTTTCCAACGCCTCCCGGCCCGGTCAGGGTCAGCAACCTGACGCCATCCTGCTGGAGCAGTTCGGTCAAGGCTTGCACGGCTGGCCGGCGTCCGACGAGAGCCGTCGGGAGGGTCGGCGGGCCGGGCAACACCCGGGGCTCGGTCGGGAGTCCGAACTCTTCGGGGCTCCTTGGGGCCAGCCAAGCTGACTCCACGGCGATGCGCTCGGTGGTGCCCAGGTCTAGCGCCGCCACTAGCTCGTCGAGTGTGTGGCGTCGTGGACGGGTCCGCCCGCGCTCAATATTGCTGATCGTCTCGGCTGTCATCCCGCTTGCGACCCGGGCCGCCAGCGCCTGCTGAGTCAGTCCCCGCTCCTGCCGGCAACTTCGTAGCAACTCGCCGAGGTCAAGCCCGCCTCCTGTCTGCCCCGGCT
>JASHVH010000234.1 GCA_030039575.1 Acidimicrobiales bacterium
CCCGTCTGTTGAAAGGCCCGTCTGTTGAAAGGAAGGACACTGTGCCCAAGGCCACTAACAAGACCGTCCCACGTAAGACCGGCACCCACACTCGCCAAGCATCCGCGTGCCGGCCGGAGAGATCGCCAGGGGTTCTCACGCAGAACTCGACGACGTCATCACGGCTCAGCTCGACCGGGACGAGAGGGTTCGAGTGACAACTTCCGTGATAAAAGGCCGCGTGACCCCAACTTTTCAGAAGTACGGCCGGCGATGAGCACCGGCTTGAGCAGCTTCAGCTTGCCGGTCTCGGCCGCCGAGACGGCATATTTCTTGGCCCGAGCGGCTCTGGCGTTGGCCCTTGGCGCCGGCATCGGCGCCGAGCGCCAATGGCACCAGCGGGGCGCAGGTCTGCGCACCAACGCCCTTGTCGCCCTTGGCGCCTGTCTTTTTGAGCTCCTGGCCATTTTTATCGAGGGCGAGCGTGGGGCCGACCCCACTCGTATCGCGGCTTATATCGTGTCCGGGGTTGGGTTCCTCGGAGCGGGGGTGATCCTCCGCCACGGGCTGACTGTTACCGGCATAAACACGGCCGCCACCATCTGGTGCTCCGCCGCGGTGGGCACGCTGGCCGGCGCCGGCTACCCGTTCGAAGCAACGCTCGGCGCCTTCCTCGTAGTGACGGTGCACCTGCTGTTGCGCCCGGTCGCCCGGCGTATCGACCACCTGCCGGTGGCCGACGAGGTGGAGACCGTCTATCGTTTCCGGGCTGTCTGCCGGGCGCAAAACGAAGCTCATATTCGCGCCCTGGTCGTCCAGGCACTGGCCGGCGGCGAGTTCCACCTTCGGGCCGCCCGCAGCCGCGACCTCAACAGCGGCAGCGACCTGGTCGAGGTCGAGGCCGAGGTCAGTCACTTCGGTCGCGACGACGTTGCCCTCGAAACAGCGGTCAGCCGCCTCAGCCTTGAGCCCGGGGTGACGTCAGTGAGCTGGTCGGTGGTCCAAGAAGAAGGGCTGTCTGTCAGGGACCAAGAACTGTCCGTCGTCGGCGCGGCCCAAGACCCTGACGAATGACCTGCCGGCGCCGGGAGCCACTCTGGCGCGAACTAAGGACTTCCTGGATGCGAAACCGGTCTCGGTCGCCCCAACATCGTCCAAGCGGGCCACGAGCACCCGTGCCTGGCGGGACTATTTCGAGACGAACCAGTTCGTCGGCCGGCTGGGACAAGGCTCCGGCGGCACGAGCCGGAGCGGCCACTACTAGTTGCCACTACTGGTTGATGGTCAAACAACGAGAAAATGGTCAGGACGGCACTGTGGCCAAGAGCGCTAGGGACCTCAGGCCCCAACCACACAAGGAGGACGAGATGACCGAGGTCGGCACCCGGGACAAACGGTCCAAGCCGAAGGCGGCGCTACCCAAAGAGGGTCCTCGAGGTGGAGCGAGAGCGGCCAATAAGGGTGCGGGCCACGAGTCGTGGCTGGAGCAAGCCCGCTCCCACCTACGCGATTCCGACCCGGTGCTGGCTCGGATAATCGAAGACCGCCCCGGCTTCGACCCGCGGGCCTGGTTGGACCAGTTGCCGCCAATGGACCTGTACGGTGCCTTGCTGTTCCAGGTCACTGGCCAGCAGTTGTCCGTGGCCGCCACTCGCCGGAACATCGCCCGCATCGAGGCCCTTTTCGGCGGCCATCTGCCGTCGCCGGCCGAACTGCTGGCCGTGGAGCCGGGGCGGCTCAGGGAGGCGGGCCTGTCGTGGCGGAAAATAGGCACGCTCCGCGACCTCGCCGAGCGGCTGTCGGACGGCCGGCTGAACGCCGACCGCTTGACCAGCTTGACCGATGAGCAGTTCATAACCGAGCTCACTGCGGTCCCCGGTATAGGGCCGTGGACCGCGCAGGGCGCCCTCCTCGTTGCCCTGCGACGAGAAGATGTGGTCCTGGCGGGCGACTTGGCCTTGCGCAAGGCCATCCAGCTCGCCTACGGGCTCGACCACCTCCCGAGCCAGCAGGAGGTCCTCGACATCGCCGAGAAATGGCGGCCCTATCGCAGCCTGGCCACTAGCTACCTGTTCTCGGCTGCCTACGATCGGAGGGCGGCCGCGCCGCCGGCGGCGCGAAAGACGGCCGAGGTAGCGAAACGGTTGCCGCGTGGTCGATGAGCCGGCCCGGGCTCTTCGTGCGCCACGGGCCCTGCCCGCGGTCATCGGCGTGCGCGGGGCGCGGCAAAACAACCTGAAGGACGTCGACATCGACGTGCCGCTTTGGCGCGTCGTAGCCGTAGTCGGCGTGTCCGGGTCGGGCAAAACATCGCTGGCCATCGGCACTCTTTACGCCGAGGGCCTGCAGAGGCTGCTCGACGGGCTCAGCACTTATAGCCGCCGGCGGCTGACGCAGGCCCGCCGGCCGGACGTGGGCCGGGTCGAGCACCTGCCGCCGGCGCTGGCGCTACGCCAGCGCCCGCCCATACCCGGGCTACGCAGCACGGTCGGCACCATGTCAGAGGTGCTGAACGTGTTGCGCCTGATGATGTCGCGGCTGGGGTCGCACCTGTGCCCAAATGGCCATCGCGTCGGGCCTTCCGTGGCCACGTATGCCGAAGAGATCGTGTGCCCGGTGTGCGGGGCGCACTTCGAGCACCCTAGCGCCGAGTCGTTCGCGTTCAACTCGTACGGTGCGTGCCCCGCCTGTCAGGGTCTCGGCGTACGCTCCGAGGTCGACGTCAGCACCCTGGTGCCCGACCCGGCTAAGACGATCGAAGAAGGCGCCGTGCTACCGTGGAACTCCGGCGGGCGGCGGTTATCGATGTACGCCGCGCAAGAGCTCGGGGTCCGGCTCGACGTGCCGTACGGGTCTCTCACCGAGCGCGAACGGGACATCGTCCTCCACGGCGGACCAGTCCGGCGCCAGGTGACCCTCCGGTCGGGGCGCACCGGGCGGACCGTGCAACTTTCCGTCAACTACGACAACGCCGTCGCCGCGGTGGAGCGTTCGCTGAGGAGCGATAACGAGCGC
>JASHVH010000235.1 GCA_030039575.1 Acidimicrobiales bacterium
TTTGAAATCGTCGAGGTTGGAGACGGTCGTCACGGCGGGCCTCCTACGCCCACGCCTGCTTGGCCCGGCGGGCGAAATCAGCAAACCTGGTCGGCCGGAGGTCTGTGACCTTCTCGACGTCGTCGCTTGGACGGGCACCCATTCCGGAGGCGATGGTCTCCGTCAAGATGCGCAACTTGTCCGCGTATAGGGCGGGAACGCCGGCCCCAATCATGGGGCTGCCCCCACACTTCACGAGCGATGTCGTCGACGTCGATGAACGCCTCCAATCCGTCACCGGTCGGCACTGAGATTACGCCCTCGACGGGGTACAGGAAGCCTTCGCTGAAGTTTTGCATGAACCAAGCGGGACGCAATATGGAATGGGTGATTTTGCCCCGGCCGATCAGGTCAAGCTCAACGGCTCGGGGACCGGCGTCTGGTGGGAACTGGCGCCCGCCGTACTCGCTCAGATAGGTCACGTGGCGCACTCCGGAAGCCTCCGCCAAGTCGAGGAACGTGGCCACCAGTGGAGCGAAATCCACGCGCATGACAGGCGGGACCAGGTATAGACGGTCAACCCCCTCGACGGCAGCCGAATGGGTAGTCGCGTCGTAGCAGACGAACCGGGCTTCGACGCCATTTCGGGCCGCAGTCCATCCACGAACACGTACTCGGGAACTGCCCGTTCACCCCGCTTCTCAGCCTCTGTCGCCATGGCCTCACAATGATCGCGGAGCACGCTCGCCGTACTGGCGTCAAGATGAACGACCCGCCAGCTCGACTTGCTCTTCGGGTCGTGTTCGACAACTAGATGGCCTGCGGTTGTACGCGTACTGCGCACGGCTAATGCCGGTCGGACCCGGTCTATGGCTAAATGTCGCCACCTCAGCCCGGCCAGCTCGGCCCTGCGCAACCCCGTGGCCAAAACGAGGTACCACATGGCCCGGAGCCGGTCTGCGTCCGGTGCCACCATCAAACGGCGAACCTGTTCGGGGGTATAGACGGTGCGTTCCTCTGTATCGCCGCACGGCTTATCGACGCCATCGCTCGGATTACGGGAGATGTAACCGACCCGCACAGCATAGCTGAGGGCGTTGTGCTGGACCCCGTGGATGTTGCGGACCTGAGTGCCGGACAGGGGCTTACGACCCCGAGCACCTGAACTGCGCAGCTCGGAGTACAACCTCTGGACAGCAGCTGGCGAGAGGCGGTCTAGGCGAATGTGGCCGATCCGGGGGACGACGTAGGCCCGCATAAGCCGGTCCCAGTTGCTGAACGTGGAGGCCTTACGGTTGGGGCGCACCGCCTCCAACCACTCGTTAGCCAGGTCACGTACCGTACACCGAGCCTCATGACGCAGCCGACCGGCGTCGATGTCCGCCTTGGCTTGAGCAAGAGCTCGACGAGCGTGGCGCTTGGTAGCGAAACCGCTGACCCGTTTCTGATGTCGCCTGCCATCCAGACCGGGCGGAAGGTCGATCCTGAAGAACCAAGTCTCACCTCGCCTGCCAACGTTGTCGGCCAAGCTCCCCTCCTTCCTGTGCCCACCTGGACACGGACCCAAGGGGGTTTGTGTCCCATATGTGTCCACTAGGCCGTGCAGAGCCACAACTTATGGGCGCAGCCACTATCGCGCGGAAGATTGGCACGAGGTAGCTTCGTGCAGGCACCATGCAGCGCAACTCAGGAACGATGACCGTTGCAGCGAAGCGCACGGGTCGGGTAGAGCGTGCGACCGCGGCCACGTTCCCGGCCGTGCTCTGCGTCCTCCCTGTCCCACCTGGTATGCACGTGAAAGCGACAGCTTCTGCGGAGGCGGACGAATGAGCGGGACAGCGCAACCGTTTAGGCCGCCGTCCCCACCCGTACGCTGTCGACTATTTGTGTGATCGTCGTTTGATACTTCTCGTAGCAGGAAGCTGAACAGCCAGCGATGACCAGCCAGAGCCGGTCCCCCTTCTCATAGGCCAGCTCGTCAATGCTCGTCGCACCCCCCGGGAAGGCGACCGTCAGTGCGGCAGCCGAGCCGCTCAGGCCTCCCTGCTTGACAAGATGATGGGCCACAAGGCTTTTCATAGATGTCGTAGCCGCTGGGCTGGCGTTGCCCAGGTACTGCAGGTACTCGGGCGCCAATTCGTACAACTCTGGCGGCGGCAACAGATCGTCGTCGTTCTCTACGGTCACAAACAACCACGGCACAGGCGAAGGGTTGAACGCGTTATGGCTTGGCAAAGGCCCAGGCGACGCCACCAAGGCGTACAACGGCATGGGCGGGACGATGAAGCCTTGTTCGAACAGGGTTTGCTCGTTGTCCTCAGCCCAGCTCCTCGGGACATCGTAGGCGACATGAGCTGGTTTGCAGCCGACCCGTAACTCTTGGGCGGGGACACCGGCGTTAGCCAGAGCGGCGAAGATCCCCAGAGCCGAAAAAAGAGTCGTGCGGCTGACAGCTGTCGCCAGAACCAGTTGGAGGCAGGTCTTTCCCGAGCCTTTGCGCCGAGCTTTCACCGACATCTTGACGAAGTGCCCGCCGATGGCCCGGATCATGCGGGTGGTGATGCGGTAGCTCCCAGCCCTGTCCAAGTTGCGGCGTACTTCCCCGGGGCGAGGCGTGCGGCGACGAAGTCGGGGGTGAGCGTCGGCGTGGTGGTTTGGGCGGACGCCGCCGGGCCGGAGAGGCGGGGCCCAACTCGGAAATTGCCCTCGGCAGGGGGATGAGCCTCGCGCCCAAGCTTGACCCCCACCGCGACGAGAGCGCCAGTTGCCAATGAACGGCGCAAATGCCCTCCTTCTCGGTCATGCTCCATCTCTGAGACGCTCATGTCTGAGGGCAACCTCTTTGGTTAGTTTTGCTGGCCTCGGGCTGGCGCTTTGGGCGGGCTTCCCGCCCGCATCTCAACGATGACTGCCGGGACGAGGAGGCGCATCCAACCAAAGTCGGAAATCTCAGTTGGGTCGGGTATTAAGGATCCTTGCGCAGCGGGGTGCGCAGTTCGATACTGGGGCCTGTGAAGCCCGTTCGGGAACTACCTGGCCAGCTGACAAGCTTCATCGGGAGGCAGTCCACTGTCGAGCTGGTGTGCCAGCGGCTCGCGGAAGACCGCTTGGTGACCCTCGTTGGGCCGGGCGGTTGCGGTAAGACCCGTCTCGCCATCGAGGTCGGTCGCCAATCGCTGCGCCGTGAGCCGAACTCAATATTCTTTGTCGATTTGTCGGGCTTGTCGAGCCCAGCCTTGGTGCCGGGCGCCGTCCGCAACGCCCTCGGGCTGCCCGAGGTACCAGGTCAACCGGCGCTGGTAACACTGGTCGAGCGCTTGTTGGGGCGCGAGGTTTTGCTCCTCCTTGACAACTGCGAGCACCTCGTGGAGGCGTGCGCCGCCCTGGCTGACGCCGTACTGCGGAATTGTCCCGGGGTGCGGCTCCTCGCCACCTCGCGGGAGCGTTTCGGTTTGCTTGGCGAGGTGGTCGTGGGCGTGGAAGGGCTGGAACTCCCAGTCCGCTCGATGGCCGGTACGGAGGGTTGGCTCGAGCGCTCCGAGGCGGGGACGCTTTTCATCGAGAGAGCTAGCGCAGAGCGTCCCGATTTTTCGCTCTCTGACCAAGAAGCCCTGGTAGTAGCGAGAATCTGCGACCGGCTGGACGGCATCCCATTGGCCCTGGAGCTGGCCGCAGCCAGAGCCAGCATGATGAGCGTCAGCGCAATCGACGAAGGGCTAGCCGACCGTTTCCGCCTGCTGGCCGGGACGGAACGAACTGGGCCGCCCCGTCACAGGACGCTGTTGGCGTCGATCGAGTGGAGCTGCAACCTATTGAGGGATGACGAACATGTGCTCTTGCACCGATTGTCAGTGTTCGCCTCCGGGTTCACACTGGCCGCCGCGGAAGCTGTCTGTGCCGGCAACGGTGCAGAGCGAAAGGATGTCCTTCGGGTCCTGACCTCGCTGGTCCAAAAGTCCCTCGTCCAAGCCTTGCCCAGACAAGACCGCTTCCGGCTGCACGAGACGATGCGCGCTTATGCTGCTGCCGCTCTTGAGGCTGAGGGGACCAGCGCCCAAGTTCGGGACCGGCACCTTCTCCACTTCACTCAAGAGGCCAAGGCCGTGGCGTCGATCTATTGGACCAGAGAGGCGACCGGTCCGTTGCGGAGGTTCGAAGCGGACTTGGACAACGTGCGCGCCGCTCTCGATTGGGCTGTCAGCTCGCGCCAGTTTGACGCCGGGGCCGAGCTCATGAGCGCGGCCGGCGAACTGTTCTATGTGCGTGGCTTTCTGCTCGAAGGCACGGCCCGCTGCCAGGAGCTTTTGGCAGCCGAGTTGGACTCTCGAAGCCGGGCCGAGGTGCTTACTTGGGCCGCCCGGTGCTCGGAAAGGCTGGACCCGAGCATGTCACTTTGCTTTGCCCAAGAGCTGACCGCACTGGGACGGTCGGTGGGCGACGACGGGCTGGTGGCCCGGGGTCTGATCTGCGCCGCCGACGTGCATGCCCTAGGCGAAATGTACAGGACGGTAGCGGCCCTTGACGAAGCACTTCCGCTGGCGCGTAGGCTCGGCCAGAGCGACTTGGTTGTCCTGGGGTTAGTGGCCCAGTGCAATGCCTACAGGGTGTTTTGCCGTGTGCGGGAATCCATGGCGATCGCCGAGGAATCGGTCCGGGTGGCGGAAGAGGCGGGCTGGGAATGGGGCGCTATGCGGGCCCGCGCTGGCTTGGCTTTCTCAGCTGTGTGGGCCGGGCAGCTTGAGCGGGCACGGGAGGAAGCAGAAATTGTGTCCCGCTTCGCCGAGGGTCACTCGCACCCTTGGTTGAGCGCTTTGGCCGACGCGGCTTTGGGCGACGTCCTTTGCTACGGCGGGCACCGAGCAGGAATTGAAGTACACGAACGAGTTATTTCCGCTTCGACAGGCATTGGCAACATGTTCGCCGAGGCCAACATCGAAACGGCGAAGGGCAAGCAACTGATCTCGTTCGGGCAGTTGGAGGAAGGCTACGCTACCCTCTTGGCGGCAATGGCCAAGTTAGAAGCCCTGGGGGTCAAACAGGGCCACGTTGACGCCGCGGCTATTTTGGTGGAGGCAGCCTTGCGTCGGGGCGACATGAGCTCCGCTCGGCGCCACCTTGCCATGTGTGCCCGTCGTTCGCCTGGCGATGACGAGCCTTGGGCCGCACCTAGACTGCGAGCTGAAGCCAGGTTGGCCCGGGCGGAAGCGGAAACATGCCGAGCGCACGCCTTGGCTTGTGACGGGCTCGCCCTGGCGTCCGAGTCAGGGGCCTTGCTCTACGCCATCGATGTCTTGGACCTACTGGCTGTCATTGTTGCCGACCTTGGGCGGCCGTTCGATGCTGCCCGGCTCCTCGGGGCGGCGGAGCGGCAACGGGACTTGACCGGTTACATGCGGCCAGCGTTCGCCCGCGATGAGCTGGCGCCCGCGTTGGTGGCTATGCAAACCGCATTGGGAGTAGCCGCTTTCGAGGACGCGATCATGGAGGGCAGCGCGCTTACCCTCGAAGAAGCTGTCGCTTACTCGAGGCGAAGAATGGGGCGCCACAGGCGGGGCCAGTCAGGCTGGCATAGCCTGACGGCGTCAGAGCAAGAGGTCGTATCCCTTGTAGGCCAGCACTTGACCAACGCCGAGATCGCCAGGCGACTGTTCATCTCTGTGCCCACTGTGAAGAGCCACTTGAGCAGGGTGTTCGCCAAGCTGGAAGTCACTAACCGAGGCCAGTTAGCTGCGGTGGCCCATACCCGTCTAGGACACGGAAAAGACACCATTTAGGCCAAAGGCATTGAAAGGGGTCCTCTCGTCTATATTCGGCGTTGTCTTCACCAGGTGAGAGCTCGACCAAGACAACGAACCTCTGGCCGGTAAGCAGAGAGCCGGGGAGCAATACGTGTGGGCCCATCAGGGTCTGATCGGCGCGAAAAACCAGGTTGGCAGGCTAGAGGATGACCTGCATTGATTCTTAAGGACGGTCTGCCGACATCTCTAAGGCGGCGGGCCGTCGTTCAGTCGCGCTCTCCGGCGACCGGGCCTGTTAGCTGCCCCGCTCGGGGGTGGTCAGGCCGCCGGCAGTCACAGTGCGGGACCGAACATGACCCCTCCGCGCCTCGTGGAATCGCTGTTTAGTCGGTCCTCCGACGGCCTCCGTGCCCTGAAAAGGAGTTCTCGGCTTAAGTTCCTCAGCCGTTCCGGCACGGTGGTAGGTGACCGCAAGAAGCATTGCTTGGTAGAGGGCGGCGCAGTCAGTTTGGGTTATGGCGGAACATGCACCGACAACTTTGCCATCCCCGCCGTCCGGCTTTGGCACGCATTAACGAGGTCGTGGGCGGGCCGCAAGGTTCGAATTTGCCTCCGGACGGTCTGCTCTAATGCGCCGACCTGGGGATTTGTCCGTTCTGTCGTCCATCAACTGACCCCGCTTCCGCCCTGTCGTAGACCGGTCTACCTCGAATAGACGACGATGGCGCCGACCGTCTGCCCGGCCCTGCCCGACCGCCATGCGCGGCACTTAGCCCGTGTCAGGCTGGCAGTGCAGCGGCGCGCTGGCCTGTGCTCGGCGAGGTCGAGTGATGTCGTGGTTTTGTGCATGACTGCCTGTGCTCACAGCGTCCTCTGAGAGGCGCTCTCGGGGCCCGACGACGACCACGACGAGCTAACGGCCGAACTGTTGGCAAGCCACCCGGGCCTCGGCGTTCGGTTCGTCGCGGCAGTTGACGTGGCCGTACGCGTGGGCCGCCGTTGGGCCTCAATTCGCGCACCCTGGTCTCTGGAGTCCGCAAGAAGGTTCAGCTCCGACGTCTCGCTGCCTGTGATGAGCCTCCGTCTTCCTGAAGTAGTCGATCACTACTCCTTTCCTTTTACAGCGCTCACACAACCAGCGGTGCGTCCGCGCGCTCTAATCGGCCCTGGTGTCCTCTGGCTACTTTGAAGATGGACGTACATACAGCCGCGAGGCGGCCATCCAGACCAGACGGGAGATCGATCCGGAAGAACCTGGACTCCCCTCGCCTGCCGGCGTTCTCGGACAGCGCCCCCTCTTTCCGGTGCCCACGTAGGCACAGACCGCGAAGCACAGACCGCGAAGTTTCTGTGTCCACGAGGTACCAGGAGGGCTGTGACGAAAGCCTCGGTGGACTGGCTGATTATGCCTCTCACCAGCGCCTTTGTCGGCGTCGGAGGGCCGACCTCCACGATCTCCGACTGGCGACTCGCCGGTTGGCGGTAGTAAGCGGGCGGGTCCGGAAGCGCTCCAGAGCGGTCGTTCCGCGTCGGTCGCTCGGGTGGGCGAGTGAAAACACGCCGCTCCGTAATGATAATTCTGGGCGTAGGTTATGGTCACCCCCACCGGCAGTGGGGGCACAAGTGCTCACCAACCGTCCCCCGGCTGGTTCGTTGAGCATCACCGGACTCCTCATGCCGAGCGGCCCCACAGCCCCTTGACCGCCTAGGGCAGGAATGCGAAGATCCCAGTGCATGTCGCAGGCCATAAAGGAGCTGGCAATGGCCGGAGCCGCCGATCACTTGCCTTGCTGGCAGGCAGCAGCTCGGGCCACTCGCCGGGCACGGCGTCCTCGAATGCTTGGCCGGGCTGGCCTGCTCGTTGCCTTCGCCACCAGTACCGGTTTGAGCGCCTTGCCCGCCGCGGCGGCGACCACCTCGGGAGCGCGCAGTGCCACAGGCCCTGCCGCTGGGACGATCTTCGTGGCTAATCCGGGCGAGGACGGAAATGGGTCCGGGGGCACGGGACCGGGGTCCGTAACTTTCTACCGCCCCGGCGCCAGCGGCAATGTCCACCCTGAAGCCGTTCTCACTAAAGGGATAGATGGTCCCAACAGCATCACTTTCGACTCGTCGGGCGACCTGTGGGTGGCCAACGACCTGGCCAATCAGCCCGGGTCCTCGGGATTTGGCACAATTGTCGAGTACAGCCGGGCCGGACTTGCCGAAGCTTCGCCCGTGCCCTCGGTGACCATCTCCTTCCAAGCTGGCGGGCTCGCGTTTGACCCCTCCGGCAACCTCTGGGCGACCGGCACCAGCGGGACGGTGGTCGAGTTCTCCAAGTCACAGCTCGCCAAGTCGGGGGCCCCGAACCCTGTGGTCACTCTCAGCACCTCTTTGTGCAGCCCTACGTTTGACGCCGCGGGCGACCTTTGGCTAGGCAGCGGCGGTGATTCGCTGTCCGAGTTGGCCAAAGCGCAGCTCACCAAATCGGGCTCGCCAACACCGAGGGTGACGATCATGTGGGCCCAACTGGTCTCACCCTGCAAGCCGACCTTTGACCGCTCGGGGAACCTGTGGGTGGCGAGTTATGGGACGACCAACGCGGTCGAGTTCACCAAAGCGCAGCTCACCAGGTCGGCCACGCAAACCCCAAAGGTCGTCATTTCCTCATCGGTCCTCTTGAGCTCAGGCGACGTAGCGGTCGACTCCGAGGGCGACCTGTGGGTGCCCGACGCGGGCAACAATGCGGTCGTTGAGTTCAAGAAGAGCCAGCTGGCCAGGTCGGGCTCGCCGGCCCCCGCTTTGACTATTGCCGGCCCGGCCACCGGCCTGAACTGGCCCTGGGCTGTCGCCATCGAGCCGTAGGCGGACAGAAGAAGGGGTCTGGTGCTGGCCGGGGACAGACTGTGCTTGGGACCGGGCTAGCACCGTTCAGGGGCGCAGCCATCGCTAAGTCCCAGCAGTGACCAGACTGTCGGGATTGTTCTCCGGGATAGGCAGGCAAAGGGCGGTCTCATCACTCCGATCAAGCAAATACTTGGCCGTTCTGTCCCGGCAGTTGACCATGGGGCAGCGATTAAATATACGACGTTATGTGGCGGGTGCGCTCCCTGTAACACAGCACCCGCAAACTGCATCGGGTGTGCTGAATCCCGGTTTGGCGCCAAATCGCGCGAGCCAACTGAAGCCATGCGCCGCCGGGGGGGCACGCCGTGAAGCCGAGACACGCGGGCTCTGCCACCAGTCTTGTTTGCGCCGGCACGCCCTGGTGGGGACGGCCCGAAGGGCCGGCGGCGTGAGCTGAAGTGCAGGGGCCCGGGCGGCGCAGGGCGCCGTCGGTTAGCGACTCGGTCGTTCAATTTGGTCTCCTGGTCCAGGCCGAGCCGGTGAGGTGGCCTTGCGAGCATGGCGAGGCCGTAACTTGATTTGCACGGCCAGTCTGGTTACCCGAAAGTAGTCACACAGAGCGACTAGTCTCCCTTAGTGGGACTAGGAGGCGCACGTGCCAGCAGATTTCCGCTCTGACCCCATGGAATCGCCCGAGGGCAAGGGTAACGCCAAGAGGGCATGGGAAGCGTACCTGCGGACAACGGGTAAGGTCGCTGCTCCCCTAACGAAGCGTCTGGCGGCGACCATGAACGCCGAGCTCTGGGGGTTCTGGCTGATTTGGCACCTGTGTGGGGGCTTCGAGGGCTTGCAGCGGTTGGGGTTCAGCCGGTCCGGCATTTACCGCCGAATCAAGCGCTTCCGCCAGGTCACGGGGTACCACCCAGACGAGTTCGAGATGCCTGGGGTGACCATCGACCCCACGGCCTACTGGGCGGCGCCCTCTTCGGAGGTGTTCCGCATCCCGGACGCTTGAAGTTACGTCCATGTGGTCCTATAATCCCAGCTAGTGGGATTGAGGCAGACGGATCAGACAACGTGCAGCCTGACGGAGCTGGCGTCTGGCGTCGATGCGCTGTACCTGTCCGGTCGGGCCGCTCCCCCATCAACGCTCTTTGAGCGCCTAGACCTAGACGGACTACGGGGTGCGGCGGCCGACCTGGGCGGGGTGGTCACGGCTCACTTCGGGGGTGAGGAGTTCGTGGTGGCGGGGCATGGCTTCGGCAAGTACCGGTACTGCCTGCGTCACCGGTACGGTCAGGTCGGGGTTACAGCCAGTAAGGCGCTGCCGGCGGTCCGAGTGCAACCGCGCTCGGAGTTCCTACACGGGGCCGGCGCGCTCGGTTGTGTCGAGTGGTTTGAGAAAGCCCTGTGGCCGGTGGTCGGCCCGCTCAGGTTCTCGGTCAGCCGGCTCGACCTCCATGCTGACTGGCAGGGCTGGGGCCTGCATGGGGATGACCGAGCACGATTTATTTGCCGGGCTGAGCGACGTGACCTGCACGAGGCGGACGACGAGTTCATGGGCTTCGAGTTTGGGCGGCGGACAACCGGGACTATTTGCGGCCGCATTTACGACAAGACGGCCGAACAGCAACAGAGGGGCAGTGATTTTTGGCTTGACTTGTGGGGCGATCGGCGTGACCCAACACGACCCGTGCACCGGGTGGAGTTCGAGTTCGGCCGCCAGGGCCTGAGGGAGTTCGGGATCGATACACCTAAGGAAGCCGTCGAGGCGGCCGGCGCACTGTGGGCCTCAGCGACCTCGGAGTGGCTTACTTTCCGGACCCCGACCGGGGACGCTACCCGGGCACGCTGGCCGTTGGCGCCGGAGTGGTCGGACATCCAGCGGGCCTCGCTGCGCGGCGGTGCCGAGGGCATTGAACGCATGTACGCGGGTCGGCGCAAGGGCGAGTTGAGGAGGCTATTGCCTCAGTTGAACGGCCGGGTGGTCGCTTTCGCGGCTCTTGTGAATGCCCACGACATCGGTGATGCTTGTGAGAAATTGCCCGGCTTTCTTCTTGATTACGAGGTCGTAAGCAAGCGGTCGTTCGCGGAGAGGGTTGCGGAGAAAGTGCAGGAGTACTCGGTTTTATGAGTGGCGGGCCCGACTATGACCGTGTGGCGGACGTGCTGGTGCGCATAGCGCTCAGGCTCGCTGGCAAGGACGACGACCCAAAGGGAGGTGGGCTTGGTGCTGACCATGGCCTATTGCCGAGTGTCGACCGACGAGCAGGCCGAAGAAGGGTTCTCGATGGATGGCCAGGCGGACCGGCTCCGCTCCTATGCGCTCCTGCGTGAGCTGGGCGACGTCACTGTTGTCGACGACCCGGGCTATTCGGGCAAGAACCTGGAACGACCGGGGTTACAGAGGGTCCTTACCGCGGCCAAGGCGGGCCACGTAGCGCACGTGTTGGTGTGGCGGCTGGACCGCCTCTCGAGGAACCTGGCTGACCTGATCCTTCTAGCCGACACTTTTGGCGAGCACGGCGTGGCGCTGCACTCGGTACAAGAACACCTCGACTTGTCCTCGGCCGCAGGCCGCATGTTCTACAACGTCCTCGGTACTTTCGCTCAGTTCTTCCGGGAGCAGTTGGTTGAGGTCGTGAAGATGGGCAACGAGCGGGCCATCCGAGAGGGCAGGCACATCAACCGCCCCAAATTTGGCTACTCATTGGTCGACGGCCTGCTGGTGCCCAACCAGGACGCCGTCGTGGTGCGGCAAATCTTCCGGCTGCGGGCTGAAAGGGTCAGCCAGCGGGCCATCGAGGAACGGACGGGGGTGAAGTTCTCGACGGTGAGCAGCATCTTGCGGTCCCGGGTGTACCTGGGCGAGGTGCCTCACAATGGCCAGTGGTTCCCGGGGCGACACGAACCCCTTGTGACTCCGGAGGAATTTGCGGCTGCCAACCGCGGCTACGTTCCCGGCCGGCGGCGCGGCACCGACCTCCTCTCAGGGAGGGTCCGGTGC
>JASHVH010000236.1 GCA_030039575.1 Acidimicrobiales bacterium
GGCCACGAACCGCCGGCTCGACGCACCCTCAGGGCCGACGGCTGCCTGGTCACGCCGGGCCTCGTCAACAGCCACCATCACATCTTTCAGAACCTCACCCGGTCGTTCGCGCCGGCCACCCGCTCGGCCCTGTTCGACTGGCTGCGCCTCCTGTACCCGCATTGGGCGCACCTCGACGAGGAAGCCGTCTACCTGTCGGCCTTCGTCGGGCTGGCAGAGCTGGCGCTCGGTGGCTGCACCACCACCACCGACCACCTGTACGTGCACCCCGCTGGTGGAGGCGACCTGCTGGCCGCGGAGATCGGCGCCGCCCGGGAATTGGGCATCCGCTTCCACCCGACGCGCGGCTCGATGAGCGTCTCGGAGAAAGACGGCGGGCTGCCGCCCAACTCCGTCGTCCAGGACGAGGACGCCATCCTCGCGGCCAGCGAGGCCGCGGTCGCCGCTCACCACGACCGGGGCCCGGGGGCGATGGTGCGTATCGCCCTGGCTCCTTGTTCGCCGTTCAGCGTCAGCCGCCGGCTGATGACCGCCACCGCTGAACTGGCGGAGCGACTGGACGTCCGGCTCCACACCCACCTCGCTGAAGACCCCAACGAGGACAGCTACTGCCTCGAAACGTACGGCCGCCGGCCGGTCGAGTTCTTCGAGGACGTCGGTTGGCTGTCCGAACGCTCGTGGGTAGCGCACTGCGTCCACCCCAATGCCACGGAGGTCGAACGGCTGGGCCACGCCGGCGTCGGCGTCGCTCATTGCCCGAGCTCCAACCTCTTGCTGGGAGCGGGCCTGGCCCCCGTCGCAGAGCTTCTGGCTGCAGGCGCCCCCGTGGGCCTCGGCTGCGACGGCTCGTCGTCGGCCGACTCGGCCTCACTGTGGCTCGAGGCCAGGACGGCGATGCTCCTGGCCCGGTACCGGTCCGGGGCCGCGTCCACAGGCGCCCGCCAGGCCCTCGAGCTGGCCACGCTCGGAGGGGCGGCCTGCCTCGGCCGGCAGGGCGAGCTCGGCGTGCTTCGGCCCGGTGCGGTGGGAGACCTAGTTTGCTGGCGACTGGACGGGCCTCTGTTCGCCGGTGCGCTCAGCGACCCGGTTGAGGCCCTGCTGCGGTGTGGGCCGGCGCGGGCGTTCCACACGGTCGTGGCCGGCCAGCCGGTGGTCGAGGCGGGGGCGATAGTCAACGAGGCGATGGAAGACCGCCTGGCTCGCCACCGGGCGGCGTCCGCTCGCATCCAGGGCCTTAGCCAGTAGCCACAGGGGGCCGGCATGGGTGACATGACCCCGGGGATGGTCTGCGGCCACCACCACTTGTACTCGGCGCTGGCCCGAGGGATGCCGGCCCCGCCAGTGCGACCGGCCAATTTCCTACAGATCCTCGAGCAAATATGGTGGCGCCTCGATGTCGCCCTTGACCTCGAGATGATCCGGGCTTCGGCCCGCCTGGGCGCCCTGGAGGCGCTCGAGTGCGGCACCACCGCCATCGTCGACCACCATGAAAGCCCCTCCGCTATCGAGGGCAGCCTCGACGTGATCGCGGACGCCTGCCGCCAGGTCGGAGTGCGGGCCGTCTGCGCCTACGGCGTGACAGACCGCCACGGGCCGGACGGGGCGAGGCGCGGGCTCGAGGAGAACGAACGCTTCCTGCGGGCCGGCGGGCGCGGGTTGGTGGGCATCCACGCCGCCTTTACCTGCAGTGACGAAACCCTGGAGGCCGCCGCCGGCCTCGCCGAAGACCTGAACGTAGGTGCCCATGTCCACGTGGCCGAGGACCTGGTCGACGCGGCCGCCGGCGACCGTCTCGCCGGGCTGGCCAGAGACGACTGGCTGCTGGCGCACGGGGTGCACCTGCACCGGCCCTTGCCGGGCACGTTGGCGCACAACCCCCGGTCCAACATGAACAACGCGGTCGGTTACGCCCACCCGGCGGCGTGGCCGGGCCGAGTGGTCCTCGGTACCGACGGGATCGGGGCGGACATGCTTGAGGAGTTCCGGCTGGCTTATGCCCGGGCGCGTGAGGCCGACGTCGGGATGAGCCCGGAGGGGTCGTGGCAGTGGGTCGAGGCCGGCTGGCAGCTGGTACCAGAGGCCCGAGCCGACAGGGTGCGGTGGTCGTACAACGGAGCCGACGACCCCTGGCGGCTGGCCTTTACCCCGGGCGTGCGGGCGATCGACGTCTGGGTCGACGGCGAACAGGTCCTCCGGGCCGGGCGGCCGACGAGGGTTGACCCCGAAGAGGTGCGCCGCAAGGCGGCGGAACAGGCGAAGCGCCTTTTCGCCCGGCTGTAAAGGACGCCGCGGCGCGCATTTATGCTCGCTATTCGAGCAAAACTCCTGTGTTGCCCTGTCCTCCGGTCGAAAAAAGCGCTCTGCGGGGCCATCCGGGAGGGGGCTAACGCGCACTTTTATGCGGCAGGACGGTGCGGGCGGGCCCATTCCACTGGAGTTCCGACGAGGTGCGCGCGGCTCAGTACGAAGGGTGGCTATTGGCCTCGTTCTTGGTGCGGTTAGCGTTTCCTTTCCTGTTGCGTTTTCGGCCAAACTGAGGCTCTTCCGAATAACCGCGTGACCGCCGACCAAGGGGTGAAGATCCACCCTTTTGGCTGCCTGGGGGTTAGATCCTTGATGGATGGCGACTAGCTACCTCCCCGTCGACCGGGACCAGTTGTTCTTGTTGCCCGAAGATATGAGGGAGTGGTTGCCCAAGGACCACTTGGCTTTTTCGTCCTGGACGTGGTCGGGCGCATCGGCCGGTCCGGCTTGCACGCCGGCCGCAACCGTGGCCCGGGGCGGCGCGCTTATGACCCCCAAGTGCTGCTGTCGCTGTTGTTCTATGCCTATTGCACGGGGGTGCGTTCGTCCCGGCGTACCGAGCAGCTGTGCTGGATGGACGTGGCCTTCCGGGTCATCTGTGCCGGCCGGCCCGCGGACCACAGCACCATCGCCCGGTTCCGCCAGGACACCGACGGGGTGGCCGAGGGGGTTTTTGCCGACGTGCTCGCCCTGTGCGCGGCGGCGGGGCTGGCCCGGATGGGCGTGGTGGCCGTGGACGAGACCAAGATGAAAGCCGACGCCTCCATGGGGGACCAACCGCACCCGGGCCGAGATAGAGGCCGAGGTGGCCCAGATGTTCGCCGAAGCCGAGCGGGCCGACCAAGAAGAAGACCGCCGCTTCGGCCCCGCCCCGGGCGACGAGCCGCCCCCGGCCCTGGCCGACCCCCACTGCCGCCAAGCCCACCTGGACCGGGCCCTGGCCGAGCTGGCCGCCCAAGGGGCCGCCCACCCGGCGGCCGACCAAGCCGCCCGGTGGGCCCAAGACAAAGGGCCGAGCGCCAGCGGCGAGCAGAACAGGCGGGGCGGGCCCTGGACGGCAAGGTCCCGGCCTACCTGGAGCTGGAGATGGCCCAAAAGCGGTCGAACGATTACAGGCCCGGACGGCCGAGCGGGCCGAGCGGCGGGCCGCCAAACAGGCCGAGGCGGCCGCCCAGAGGTGCAGGCTTCATGGCTCCGCCCCCGCCCCCGTCCCCGAGCGCTATGCCCTAAGGAAGGCCCGTCGCCGCTTGCAAAAAGCCGAACCGGCGGCCCCAAAGGCCTTAGCGGGCGCCGCCCCGGCCCAGACAACTTCAACACCACCGACTCCGACGGCCGGGTGATGGTTGACTCGTTTGGCTTCATCCAAGCCTACAACGCCCAAGCGGCGGTCAACGAGCTGGGCTTGGTGCTGGCGACCGAAGTCACCCAGGGACGCCAAGGACTCCGCCTGGTGCGTGCCCATGATGGCCGCCGCCCAAGCCAACCTGGCCGGTGCCGGGGTGGCCGAGCCCATCGGCGCCATGCTGTTCGACTCCTGTTACTGGAGCCTGGGGTAATGCCAGGGTCGAGGGCCCCGACCGCCTCATCGCCCCCACCTAGGCCTCCAAGTTGAAAAAACGCACTGAAGACGAAGGTTTCCGCCACGGGCCCCCGCCAACGGGGGCCAGCCCGGCCGCCGCCATGGAGCACGGCTGGGACCTGCGCCCCGGAAGAGAGCGGCCCGGCCTC
>JASHVH010000237.1 GCA_030039575.1 Acidimicrobiales bacterium
CAGGCCCACGGCGCCGCCCGCGATGGCGATGGCCCCGTAGATGCCGAACGCCTTGCCCCGGTCCTTCGGATCGCTGAACGTGGTGGTTAGCACGGACAAGGCCGACGGCACCAAAAAGGCAGCGAACGCGCCCTGGCAGGCCCGGGCGGTCACCAGCATCGGGAAGTTGACGGAGGCGCCGCCGATGGCCGAGACACCGGCGAAGCCGACTAAGCCGATTAGAAAGGTCACCTTGCGGCCCAACAGGTCGGCGAGCCGGCCACCGAGGAGCAGCAGGCTGCCGAACGCCAGGGTATAGGCGGTAACCACCCACTGCCGGTCCGCGGTGCCAAAATGCAACGCCCGCTGCGCGGACGGCAGCGCGATGTTCATTACCGTGACGTCGAGGACCACCATCAGCTGCGCGAGGGCAATTACCCCCAGGGTCAGCCACCGGCGGGTATCCCAAGGTTGGCTCACTGAGGCAGGACCAGCCGCGAGGTTCGTCATATCCTTCCTTCTTTCTTGTTAACCGGGCAGACCGTGTTCGATGGTCTCCCTTCCTGTTCTCCGGTCTGACGCGTTCGACCGACCTCTGCCTGCGACCTTGCCGCTCTGGTCGTTGAGAACGACAGCCGGCCAGTACCCATGAGCGCGCTCCTAACCCGGCGGCCCCTCATCGCGCCGGCCGTGGACAATCCGTCCTGTGCTGTTTTTGAAGGGTGGCGGTTCGCACGCTCAAGTGCCGCATCACCTCCTGCACCATTCTCCGGATGGTCGGTGGCGACGGCATCTAGGAAACCCATAGTCCTGGCTGGGGCAGTCGTGGCCGCGTTAGCCGCCGTCGACGCGAACGATCTGGCCTCCGGTACTTACTTCGGAGTGGCAGCGCGTTTGGCGGAAGGGGCTAGTTAGGGCGCCAGAGAGCCGGTCCACCCTCGGACCGAAGCACGACTAGGGGTTTCCTAGATGCCACCGTCGCTCGCCGGCTTCATTATGACGAGAGAACAGCGCGATGACGATGACCAATGTGTGGAGAGGTTCAGCTCTATCGCGAACAGGGTATGGCGGCACTCGCCCGAAGCCTCGTTCTTGGACAAGCTGCGCCAACCCGCCTGAAGGGCGCCTACCACCATTGGTACCGGTTGTTAGCGAGCCGCCCCCCACGGTTGCCGCGAGCGATGGAAGCGCCCGCGGCCGGCAAAGGCCTACCCGCTCAAAGTGGCGGACGCAATTGCGAAGGGCGGTAACGGTCGTCGTCAGCGCCATCGCGGCCTACGCAGTCTACGAGCGCCGTTCGCAGCTTTCCCAGGTCGGAAATATGTTGTCGCACGTCGAGTTGGAGTGGCTGCTACTTGCTGCATGGGCGGAGATGGCGTCGATGGTGGTCTTCGCCCGCCTCCAGCGTTGGCTCCTTCGGGCCGGCGGCGTACGAGTCGGGCTGGTCACCATGGTCGAGATCACGCTGGCTGGCAACGCCCTCTCGACCTCCCTCCCCGGCGGGCCGGCCTGGTCGGCTACATGGATCTTCGAGCAACTGAGGCGGCGGCGGGCAAACAGCGTACTCGCCGGTTGGGTGATCCTGGTCGCCGGCGCTTTGTCCAGCTTTGCCATATTCGTCATGCTGGCTATCGGGGCCTGGGTCGCCGGGAGCCGAGGCCCGGTCGCTCAACTGCGGTGGTTGGTGCTGGCTTTGGCCGCCATCCCCGTCGTCATCAGCGCAGGGTACATTGCCGCCCGGAATGCTCCACGCCTGCGGCGTGTACTGATAGGGGCCTGGAAAGCAGTGTCGAGCAAGGTGCCTCCGGCCGGGTTCGTCGGCCATCTCGTCCACACCGCAATTGAGAAACTTGGCTTGGTCCGGCCCGGGGTGGTGGGGTGGGTGGAGGTATTCGCTTTGGCCACCGCCAATTGGCTTTTTGACGGCGTCTGTTTGGTGGCCTGCAGCGAGGCTCTTGACGTGCCCGTCCCATGGCGGGGGATCCTGGTGGTGTACGGCTTGACCCAGGTGGCCGCCAGCCTGCCAGTCACCCCCGGCGGGATAGGAGTGGTCGAGGCGTCGATGACTGCGCTGTTGGTCGCTTACGGCACGCGCCCAACCTCGGCCTTGGCCGTAGTACTCCTTTACCGGATCGTCAGCTTTTGGGCCTTCGTGCCCATCGGCTGGCTGGTGTGGCTCGTCCTCGAGCTGTCGGTGCGACGTGGCGCGCGGCTGCAGCCACACCCCTGGGCCGAGCACGATCACGGCTCGGCCCGCACCGGCTTGCGCAAAGCGATCGGCCCGGAGCGAGTCCTCCCGCCTTCACCATGCTATGGCTGCAGCGAAAGGGCCGGGCTGCGGGCCGACGAACAGGCCCCTCGGGACACCAGTGGGCCTTCGTATACGGGAACCCACGCCTAGCCCCAGGTCGTGGTGGTCTCGATGTTATCCATCTCTCAAAGAAAGGGAAGGCGCTATGGCACCACACTCGACGATGTCAGCAGAAGAGGCCGCGGACCGGTTAGCCATTCGCGAGCTGTTCGACGCGTACGCGCACTGTGCCGATACCCGGGACGCCGAAGGTCAAAAGGCGTTGTTCACGACCGACGCCCACTTTGCGGTGTACATGGACGGTCCTGGCAGCGAACCGAGCTACGTGCTCGAAGGCCGGGAAGCGCTGTCACCTGTCTTCGATGATTTGAACCGGTACGAGGCCACTATGCACTTCAACGGCCAAAGCACTGTCAGCCTGGGGCAGGGCCGGGCGACCGGTGACAGCTACACAATTGCCCATCACGTCTACATGGAGAACGGCACTCGCATGATGATGGTCGCATGGCTACGCTACCTCGACTCGTTCACCAAAGTCGGCCACAGTTGGTATATCGCCGAGCGCCAGATAATCCTCGAATGGAGCGAGACCCGGCCCCTGGGCCAACCGGGGGCGGGCTGATGTTGGCCTCCTTGTGCCAGTGCACCTCGCGATCGCGCCCGGACCGAGGCGCATGTCCGCTCCGGCCATGGTGGTGGCCACAGCGCCCAAACCGTTTTTGATCAGCTCCGGAAGAGTGTCCCGTGTCATGGTGCTGGC
>JASHVH010000238.1 GCA_030039575.1 Acidimicrobiales bacterium
ACTCGTCGCCTGCGAGGACAAGGAGTGGATGTGGCGGGTCCTGTCGGCGGGCTTCAGCCTTTATGCGGACCCGCGCCTCATGGTGGACTCGTCCCACCGAAGGGATGCCGGCCTCCGCTCCCTGTACAGGAGAGTCCACCGCGAGCACCTGGTCATGGCCGGGATGCTCGACTACCCACCGCTCACCTTCCCCGGCCTACTGAAGAAATGGTGGTCCGACTTCCCGGACAGTAGTTCGCGGCCAAACTGGCAGCGGCGGCTCAGCCCGCTGCGGGCTGCCGAGCTTACCGGCTGGTACACGGGGGACTTTGCCGGTACCCGGCGCCGGCGGCAGCGGCTTAGCGCTTCCGGGAGCGGTGCTAGCTCGTTGAGCACGCGCAAATGATGCGGCACGACCGGAGACGCTCTCTTTGATCGCGAGGCAGCACCAACTTGCGGTGGGCCTCCGGATGGAACGCGCTCGGCGCGTCCGGCGTTACTTAACGCGTTTGGCGCTTCTCCTCGGGCCCACCTCCAGCCGGCCCGTGAGGCAGCGGCAGCTGGCGAGGCAGTTTTGATCGACCCCACCGAGGTCACTGGGATCCCGGGCACCGCGACCCCGCTGGTGGCCGCGGGGGTGTCAGTGCCCGGCCAGGCGCCGTCTACCTCAGTTGATGGCGACCAAAAGATACCAGGGTTGCGGGGCGTCGCCCGAGGCTTTAGCTGGGGGACGGCCGGCCAGCTCATCGGGGTGGCCGGCAACTTGGTACTGACCCCCTTCATCATCCACGGGCTCGGGATCGAGCGGTACGGGATATTCGTGCTGGTGGTGACCGTCACCGGCATGTTGAACAGCTTTGACGGTGGTGTGATCGGGGCCGCGTCGCGTTACTTCTCCATCTACGCCGGGACCGACGACAGGAGGTCGACAACCGAACTGCTGGTGACCTTTTGTGTGCTCCTGACTGGTCTAGGGCTGCTCATGAGCACTGCCGCCTGGTTCCTGTCGCCCGTGGTCGTCGGGTTCCTCAACATGTCGGACATTTGGCGGCCACAGGCGATTTTCTTGTTCCGGGCCCTGGGCATCCTCGTCACGACCCTGTTCATCCACACGCTGTTCCAGATGGTGTTGAGCGCGCGCCAACGCTACGCGTGGAGCACGGCGGTCGGTCAAGTTGTCTATGGCGCCTATGTCGTCGGTTTCGTCATCGTCATCGAAACGGGCAGCGGCCTTCGGGGCGTAGCCTTCATCTTCGTTGGCCAACAGGTGCTGGCTTCAGCGCTCATCATCCCGGTGGCCATGCAGTACCTCGACCGGCAGGGGGTCAGGCTTATTCCTTGGGCCAAATTGCGGTCGATCTTGAGCTTCTCCGGCAAGTTGCAAGTAGGTGGCATCGCCATGCTGGTGATAACCGAAGTCGACTCGCTCGTCATAGGCGGCGCCCTTTCGGTCCGCGCCCTCGGGATCTACTCGCCGGGGGCGAACTTCTCCGGCCAGCTGTCCTCCGTGGTGTCCAATGGTCTCGGGCCGGCTGGGGTGCACCTGGGCAACGTCTACGGGCGAGATGGCGAAGAAGGTGCATTTCGTGAGTTCAGACGGCTCCAGAGGATGTGGGTCGTGGCGGTCACGGGCTGGACCGTGGTTGCGATGGCATCGGCCTATTTCGGCATCATTGCCTGGCTCGGCCCCCGCTTCAGCTTGTCGGGCTGGATCTGTATCGTGCTTCTCGCCGGCTCTTCGATCTCGCTTGTTACCTCCCTCATCGGCATGTACGCCGAGGCGGTGGGCAAGGCCGGGGCATTGGCCCGTTACGGAGTGCTGAGCATGGTCGTCAACATCGTCCTCACTGTGCCGATGGTGTTGTTGGGGTCCCTCGGGGTGGTGGCGGCCACCGCCATTGGCCAATTCGTCTCCGCCGTCTATTTGTTGCACGACGTTCGCCGTTCTGTGCGGCACGACCTACCGAGCCCTCTGAGGCATGTACCTCTTCTGCGAGGGCTGGTGGCGGCGGCGCTCACTTTGGGCCTCGAGGTTGCCATCCGGCCCTACCTGCCTGTCGGCCCGGTGGGGCTGTTAGGGGCCGGCGTCCCGGCACTTCTCGGCCTGGCGACGTTCGCCGTGCTGATGCTCGGGCCCCGGCAGGCCGTCAGGATGGTGGCGAGGCCGCGTTCAGCCGTGTCGGAGTTGCGCCACTGGGCAAACTTGTCCGAAGAGCGGCCGGCAAAGGCAAGTGTGCCAAGTGATTACCAACCTAAGCACACCAAGGTGCAAGCTCCTCCGCTACCCGAACTACCTTCCCCGTGATGGAACCCACCCCGCTCTCGGACACAACCATCTACATCGCAAGTATCGATACTGCCTGGAACACGGAGTTGTGCCTTCGTTCCGTTGATGTACGCGATAGCGGGCACGCTTATCAGGTCGTCGTTGGCGACTGTGGCTCCACTGACAGGACACTGCCCATGCTGGTGAAGATGCTGAACCGTGGCCTTGTGGACGACATCGAACTGGAGCCGCGGGGCAGGGCCCACGCGGGTTGGATCGACCACTGGTTGAGCACTTGTAACACCGATTACATGGTCCTACTTGACTCGGATGTGGAGATCCGCCAAGACGGCTGGTTGGCGGACCTGCACCGAGCTCGGTCTGTGCACAATGCGGCGTTCGTCACGGCCGCGATGGAGGACGAGAGGTTGGAAGCCACCAAGCCCGGGGTAATAATGGCCAGACGTCCAACTGTGTATTGCATACTCATCGATGTCGCCAAAGTTCGGGCCGTCGGGCGCTCTTTCGAAGAATGGTACGACGGCCCGGTGGGCTACGACGTGGCCGCCTGGGTCTTCCTGGGGTTGGTCGAGGCGAAGATCCCCTACGCGGTGATGCCCGAGAGTTGGCTGCCGTCTGTCAAGCACTATGAGGCGATGTCCTACGGGAAGAACCTCGTCCAGCGGCGTGCGGAGGTCCGCAAGAACAGATCGAAGGTCATGGTCCGCGTGCTCTTTTACCGAGTTGGCGGACGGGCTGGGGCCAACATTCTGCTCATGTGGCGAGACATCAGGGCTAAATTGCTCCGTGCCCGGCGGCTTCGAGCGACCTTGGAGCCGGGTATGAGCGGCGATGAACGCCAAGAGCTTGCGTAAATAGGAGCCAGGATGCGAATTGCCCTCTGGCACAACCTGCCACCAGGTGGGGGTAAGCGAGCGTTTTACAACCAGGTGGCAGGGCTGGTCAGACTGGGCCATCATGTCGAATCCTGGTGTCCTCCTACTGCAGACCAGCAGTTCCTCCCCCTGGGCGACCTGGTGACGGAGCACATAGTTGATGCGCAGCACGTGCCGTTGAGCAAGCGCAAGAACCTGTGGGAGCTAGTGCACGACACTGATGTACAGGCGGAAGCGATGGACCGGCACTGTCAACAATGCGCCCTCGAGATGAGCAAAGGGGCCTTCGACGTACTGTTTGCCGGACCGTGCCA
>JASHVH010000020.1 GCA_030039575.1 Acidimicrobiales bacterium
AGACCAAAAAGGGTGGGAACTTCCTTTATGGAGCCCGGTTCGCCTCGGTGGTCGTGGGGACCTGGTGGCGCGAGCGGCGCAACGCGCCCCGGTCGACGAAGACCAGCCGGTCGTAAGCGACGTACTTCACTACCGTCAGCACTACGACGGAGAACATGTAGGCAAACGTCACCAACAAGCTCTTTTCCAGCTGGTTCTGGAGGTGGCTGGCTTCGATGGCTACGAACTTGTCGACCGCGGTGGATACGCCCAGGGCCACGGCGGAGACGATCACGTAGAGGGTCGTCTCCGTGACCACACCCTCCCGGCCACGTCGTTGCCACGCCCAGCGCCGGTTGAGCAGCCAGTTAGGTATGGCCCCGGCGAAGAAGGCGATGACGGTGGAGGAGATCGCCCCCAGCCCGAACCAGCTGAGGCACACGAACAGGACAACGACGCTCGTAACGAAGGCCACCACAGACCCGGCCCCGTAACGCCACATACGCAACACCGCCGGCGTACGCCAGCGCCCCAGCCAGTGCGCCCCAACCAGCCAGTGCAAAGGTGACTTCGCCCCGGCCGCAACGTCTTCCGGAGCGTCCCCCCCGCTGTCCAGGACGTCGGCCTCGCTCTCAGTGCTCGGGAAGCTCACTCGGTGGCCGCCCCGTCCGGACCAGCGAGAAGGGCCTCGCTAGGATCTTGCGGCGTGCTGAGTCTCATGGGCTCTGGCGTCGGTCTCATGGTTCTCTCAGCTTCGCCGAAACGGCGCGTAGGCGTCAAAAAGAGACATTGTCTGGCAATACGGAAAGGCTAGCCGCGACCGTTGCCTAAGCGGGGTGATGAGCGGACGTCGACAGGCGGCAGCGCCTGGTCAGCGCCTGTTTGGCGCGACGACCGGGCCTGGGCGCCATTGTCCGGCTGGTGGGCGCTCGGCTGGATCCTCCCCATGGCGGTCCAGTTGGGGCACACCTTTGCCGTCGCACCGACATATCACGTGGGCTCGTTCGACGATGACGCGAACTACCTGATGGCCGCCCATGTCCTGGCGGCCGGCGGCGGCCTCACCTCGACCATGCCGAGTGGGGCGAGCGTGGTCGCCAACTACCTGCCCGGCTACCCCGCGCTGCTGGTGCCGTTGATCTGGCTGTTCGGGTCGGCCCTGTGGCCACCGCGAGCACTTTCCACCCTGTGTGTCGCCGCCCTTTACCCGTTGCTGTGGGCCTGGATGGGCCGGCGAGGGATAAAACCGGCCTACCGCGTGGCAGTGCTCGGGCTCCTGGCCATAAACACCGTATTGGCGACGTACTCCACGATGGTGATGGCGGAGGCGCCCTTCCTGCTCGTCTTCGTCCTGGCACTGTTTGCGCTGGACCGTTGGGAACGCCGTCCCGGGGTGCTGCCAGCCTGCGTAGTGGTCGTGCTGCTGGCGGCCCTGGTGTGGCTGAAAGAGGCCGGTATCGGCTTGGCCATAGGCCTGGTGGTGTACGAGATGTGGCGGCGGCGCTGGCCCAGGGCGGTGGGCGTGGCGGCGGGAGTTGGTGTGCTGCTGCTGCCCGGGCTGGTGGCAAGGTGGTTGACGGGTGGGGCGACGCTCGGGGACCGGTACACGGGTGAGATCTCCAACGGGAACGACGGCGGGTTCTTGCACCAGGTGCCGAAGGAGGTGGTGAACGACGTCTGGTCGTACTTGCAGAACACGTTGAGCCAGTCGGTCCTCCCGTCCGGCAGCCCGCTCCCCACCCACGGGCCGGTCCAGGTACTGATGGTGGTGGTGGGGGCGAGCGTCCCCGTCTTCTGCATCGTGGGCGCAGTGGTCTGGTACCGCCGCCACCCGACGGGAGAGTCCTGGATGATCTGGGCGTACTTCCTCGAGACCCTCGCCTACCCCTACAACAACCAGCGACGGGTGATCCTCGTCCTGCCGGTAGTGATGATCTGGTACGTCGTCGGCGCGGCGGCCGTGGCCCACTACCTGATGGCACTAGGGACGGTCAACCTGGGCCGGGTGGCCGCCTCGGTGGCGGTGGTAATAGCCGTACTCCTGGCGGGCGTACCGACCGCCGCCGGCTTCACCAGGGACTACCTCTACAGGCAGGGCTTGAAGAGCTCAGAGTTCTTCCGTTCCCCGGCCATGACCCTGCTGAAAGCTATAGGGCCTCCAAGCGCCGTTGTCGAGACCGATTACCGGGGCAGCGTCGCCTTCTTCAGCGACCACCGCACGGCCTGGACGGCCTTTACGGCCACCACCCGCACTGGCCCGTTCGCGGTCAAGGACGGGTGCTCGGAGCAAGTGGTCGAGAGGGCGCTCCTGGCCGACGACGCCGACTTCCTCATGGTCGGCGACCTGAACTACCCGGGCTACATGGACGATTCCTGCCTGCTGCACATGGCCTCCTATGCGCCAACGGCCAAGGCCATAGGGGCGGTCCGCCTGCTTTCCAGCGACCACGACCAGACATCGGTCTTCGAGCTCTTGGGCCGGGGCAGTGCCCGGCCCGGCCTGGTGGACTGGACCGCCGGAGTAAAGCCCAGTTCCGGCGCAGACCCGACCGTCCTGCGGGCGAACGGCACCGGGGATGCCGGTGGCACCGCCTACCGTGCCGCTGCCGCCAGCCGCGCCGTCACCTTCAACTGGTCTTGGCACCAGCCGGTGAGCCTGACGCAGTTGAGCATCGGGTCGATCACGAGCACGGCCCCGGTCCGGGCCGCCACGGTCTCGATCGAGCTACCCGACGGCGCTTGGCGGACAGTTTCCCGGGTGGCCGGGCCGGTGGGCAACGGCGGGGTTGCCCCTTACGTGCTGGACGAACTGCCCTCGGGCACCACCGCCCTCGGCGTCGAGGTGCTGGTGGACACGTCCGGTACCGCGGAGGTGGCCTACGTGAACGCCATCGGCGCCAGGGGCCAGGGCGCGGCGCCGCTCCGGTTACGTACCGGGTAGGACGACCGGTTTCACCGCCAGGGGGTCACGCCGGCCCGCCTGTAGCGCGGCTTCGACCTGAGCCAGGCCGTAGTGGCCCGTCACCAGCTCGTCCAGGTGCACCGCTCCCGATGAGGCCAGGGCGATGGCGGCCGGGTACGTATTGGCGTAGCGGAACGTCCCCGTTAGCTCGATCTCTTTCCGTTGGAGGAGGGAAAGCGGGACCGGGGTGTGGCTTTCCGACGACATCCCGACCACGACAGCCCGTGCTCCGCCACGCAGTCCACGCAGCCCGGCCTCGAGTGCGGCAGCCGCGCCCGAGCACTCGATGAGGACGTCCGCATCGAGCCCGCCGAGCGGCACCGCCTTCCCCGGACCTGGGCTTCCCGGGCCTGGGGCGGTACCAGGAGCTCTGCTTACGTCGATGACCGAGGTGGCGCCCATCTTTTTCGCCAGTGGCAGCCGAGCCGGCTGCGTGTCGCTCACGATGACCTCCACGGCACCCGCCACCCGTGCCACCGCCGCCACCAGGAGCCCGATCGGGCCGGCGCCAGTCACGAGCACGCGGTCGCCTACTGCGATGCCCGCTTTCCAGGTGGCCCAGATCGCCACTGACAGCGGCTCGAGCAGAGCACCTGCGTCGTCGGAGACGTGGTCCGGGAGCGGGTAGGCAAAGTCCTCGTCGTGCACCACGTAGCGGGCGAAGGCGCCGTCCACTGGGGGCGTGGCGAAGAACCTGACGTCGGGGCACAGGTTGTAGTGGCCGGTGCGGCAGGCCCGGCATCGCCGGCAAGGGACACCCGGCTCGAGGGCGACGCGTTGGCCAACGCTCAGGCGGGACACTCCCGGGCCCAGCGCAGTTACGACGCCCGCCGCCTCGTGGCCGAGGACCAAGGGGCCGTCCACGACGAGCTCCCCGATCCTGCCCTCCGTGAACCAGTGGACGTCCGAGCCGCACACGCCGACGGCGCTCACTTCGACCAGCACCTGGCCCGGGCCAGGTTCGGGGACCGGGCGTTCCTCGATTTCGATCTCGCCCAGCCGTACCATCACAGCCACCGGTGCGCTCGTCACAGGACCTACCGTAGTGCCGCGGCCAGCCAACGCGAGCCGGGACGGTACGCAGTGCCGGCGACGTTCAACAACGGCCCAGTGGGGGTGTCCGGGGCGGGGACGCTCCTTCGGCGTGCCGGCCAGTTTCCGGTAGCCCAATTTCCCGTAGCCCCGCCAGGACCGCCGTAGGCTGTGGTCATGGCCATCCAGCGCTCCAGCCCCCAAGACATCCGCGTCCTTCTCCTGGAGAACATCCACCCGGACGCCACGGCCATCCTGTCCAAAGCGGGCTACCAGGTGGAGGCGATGGACCGTGCCCTGAGCGAGGAGGAGCTCCTGGCCCGCCTGCCGGAAGTGGACGTGCTCGGGATCAGGAGCAACACCCAGGTCCCGGCGCGCGCCTTCGAAACTGCACCGCACCTTCTGGCCGTGGGCGCCTTTTGTATCGGGACCAACCAGGTCGACCTCGGCGCAGCCGGCACGCACGGGACAGCCGTTTTCAATGCGCCCTTTTCCAACACCCGCAGCGTGGTCGAGCTGGTAATCGCGGAAATAATCTCGATGCAACGGGGGCTGACAGACAAATCCCGCCAAATGCACGAGGGCGTTTGGGACAAGTCGGCCA
>JASHVH010000239.1 GCA_030039575.1 Acidimicrobiales bacterium
GTTCGAGGACGCCTACCCGCACGAGCTCTCAGGCGGCATGAGCCACCGAGCCGCGTTCGCCCGGGCCCTCATCAACCACCCCGCCGTGCTGTTGATGGACGAGCCCTTCGGGGCCCTCGACTCCCTTACCCGGTCGCGGATGCACGAGTTCCTTCTGGAGCTGTGGGGGGCCCACAGGATGACGATCATCTTCGTGACCCACGACATCGAGGAGGCCGTGCTGCTCGGGGACCGGGTATGCGTGATGGGGCGCCGGCCCGCCTCCATCGTCGAGGAGATCGTGGTCCCTCTAGGCCGCCCCCGCCGTTACGAGGATTTCGAGACTCAGACGTTCCTCAATACCAAACGAGCTGTGCGCGCCGCGTTGCACAAGCGCTGAAAGTCACCGGGGGCCCCAAACATCAATTCGATGCCGGAGGAGATGAGTTGCTGAGCGTTCTGGCCGAAGACCGGTCCGGCACCCGCCAAGAGGACCTGGACGAAGCCCTAGACCTGGCCACCGAACGGCGCGAACGGCGCCGGCGCAGGGCGCGCCATCTCGGTATGAGCGTGGCCGGCCTGGCCTTGGGCGTAGCGGTATGGGAAGTCGCCGCGCTGATCATTGGTGATGCCACGCTCCTGCCCTCCGTGCAGGCCACCGTGAACACCTTTTTTACCTACATCGGCCAGCCCTACCCGACAGAGAGCGACCCGTTGTGGCAGGACATCCTCGTCAGTACCGAACGGATCCTCATCGGATTCTCCCTCGGGACGTTCGTCGGGATCGCCCTCGGCTCGTTGATGCACGCCATACGGCCGGTCCGCCACCTGGTCGACCCCATCATCGAGGTGACCCGACCTCTCCCCCCCTTGGCCTTCATCCCTTTGTTGATCGTGTGGTTCGGGATCGGCGAGCTGCCGAAAATCGTGCTCATCTTCATCGGGGTGGTGCCCATCATGGTGGTCGCCACTCTGGCCGCTCTCGACAGCGTGCCCCACGAGCTAGAACTGTGCGCCAGGACGCTCGGCGCTTCCAAGCACTACACGCTGACACGCGTCCAGGTCCGCGCCGCCATTCCCGGGATCGTGACCGGCATGCGGATAGCGATGGCCGGTTCTTGGACGAGCATTGTGGCGGCCGAGATGATAGCCGCCACCTCCGGCGTGGGTTACCTCATCCTTCAGGCGGGGAATTACCTGAGGACGAGCCTCGTGTTCTGCGGGATTATCTCCATAGGGATCATGGGGCTTCTGCTGGACGGGTGCCTACGGCTCCTGCTCCGATGGGCTGACCCGACCCGTCGCTGAGCCGACGACCCGACGGCAAGGTCAGTTGGCGGCGAACACCGGGGTCTCGACGAAAGGGACGCCTTCGACAAGTTCTGACTCCCGGCCGTCAGCCCCCACAGGGATTTCGCCGATCAGCGTGACCCGGTGCAGCACCCGCTGCACGCCTTCGAGATGGTCGAGGTCGTGCGGAGCGAGGTGGGCGGTGGCCCGGTTGTCCCAGAAGGCGACGCTGCCCGGCTCCCAGTGGAAGCGGACCGTGTACTCGGGGCGGAGCAGTTCGTTGAACAGGTGGTCGAGGATCCAGCGGCTTTCCAGCGGGGAGACCCCCACAATGTGGTCGACAAAGCCGGGGTTGACGAACAATAAACGCTCGCCTGTCCGTGGGTGGACGCGCACCACCGGATGGATGGCGACCAGCCGGTTCTTTTCAATACGGTCTCCGTACTCGTTCTCGACCTGGGGCAGGCCCTGCCAATTGGCCCCGTAACGGTGCTCTGCACGAAGCGTGTCGACGAAAGCTTGGACAGGTGCCGACAGACCTTCATAAGCGGCCGCCAAGTTGGTGAAGGTCGTGTCGCCGCCGAAGCTCGGCACCAACTCGGCCCGGAGGATGGATCCGGCCGGGGGGTTCACGGCGGGCGTTACGTCCGTGTGCCACCCGCTCGTCAGCGAGCGAGACTGCACACGACGTTTCTTCGGGTCCACGCCGAACTGAGCCGAAATGCGGCGGTCATCGACCGTATAGATCTCCGGGTAGCCGGCCGGCGGAGCGTTGTCGTGAGGGTGAGCATAGGTGAGCTGGCCGAAACGACGCCCGAAAGCGATCTGGGCGGCGTGGTCCAGGTCCTGGTCCCTGAAAAAGACCACCTTCCAGGCGTCGAGCGCCTGCTGCACCACTTCGACCGTGGCATCGCCGAGCGGCTCCGAGATGTCCAGGCCGGAGATAACGGCACCGATCCTCCCGGACACTGGCTTGACAGTCACCCCCGCGCCAGAGATGGCGGTCCCTGGTGAGCTTTGCTGGACGGTCATGGTTGGGCCTCCTTTTTGGGGACGGCGCCCCCGCCCTTGGGACGTCGACCACAGATTCCTAAGTGAACGTATCACCTCTATGGAATCAGTAGCAACAGTGTCAGCTGAACGCAGATGGCGCTAGCCTCTTGCCCCGTGGCTGTGGTGCTGGACGGTGCCTCCCTCACGATAGAGGACCTCTCCGCAGTGGCCGAACGCAAAGAGCTCGTTGAGCTGGCGCCGTCGGCGCGTGCCCGAATGCAAAGGGGCCGCTCCGTCGTTGACGAAGTCCTTAGGCGCGATGAACTGGTTTACGGTTTGACCACAGGCCTGGCCGAACGGAAGCGGACGCCCGTGGAAGCCGGCGACCGCGGCCGTTTTAATCGCCTCCTTGTACAGAGCCACCGGGTAGCCCAGGGGCCGGCGGTCCCAGCCGGCCTGGTGCGCGCCACGATGACCTGTCTGGCGAACAGCCTGGCCAAGGGCACAGCGGGGGTGCGCCCCGACTTGGCCGAAATGGTCATTGACAGCCTCAATGATGGCTTTGTTCCTGCAGTCAGGCCCCTTGGGTCCGTCGGCGAGGCTGACCTGGGCCCCATGGCGGATCTGGCAGCGGGATTGCTGGCTCACACCGGTTTTTCGATCTCCGACGGCGAAGGCCTGGCCTTCGTCAACAACAATGCATTTTCCACTGCGTGGTCCGCATTGTCCTTCCGGGAGGCGGAGCGTCTGCTCGACACCGCAGATATCGCCGCCGCCATGGACCTCGAGGCGTTTGGCGCCAATTTCGACGCGCTGCACGATGTCGTAGCCGAACTACGACCGTACCCAGGGATAAAAAAGGCGCTCTCGAACCTTCGCGCCGCCCTGGCTGGTAGCTCGCAGTGGCAGCGCGCCTCGGCTCGTAACCTGCAAGACCCATTGACCTTCAGGTGTGTACCTCAGGTCCACGGGGCCAGCAGGGACGCGCTTGGGCACGCCCGCTGGACGGTACAAACAGAGCTCAACTCTGCCCAGGGCAACCCGGCGGTGGTCGAGAGTGAAGGTCGCATATTGTCTTTGGGCAGTTTCGACGCCCTCCCGTTGGCAGCGGCACTTGACTTTGCCCGTATCGCCTTGGCCCCAGTCCTGAACTCGGCCGCCGAGCGCACCGTCAAGCTCTTGCAGAGCCCCTTATCCGGGCTACCGTCAGGCCTGGCCGCGAGGGACGGGACACCGGACGATGCGCTGGCGGAGTTTGCGGTGGCGTCACAAGCCATTGCGATAGAGGCCAGATCGCTTGCGGGGCCGGTCTCTTACGAGCTCGTCAGCACCAGCAAGGCGGAGGGGATCGAGGACAGGGCGACAATGGCCCCTCTCTCCGCCCGCCGGCTGGCAGAAATGGTCGCCCTCGGCAGTCGTGTGGTGGCCATCGAATTGATGGTGGCGGCACAGGCCCTTGACCTGCGCCCGGTGGCGCAGCCGGGTCATGGCACGAGGCGTGCTCACGAGAAGGTGCGGCGCATGGTCCCGTTCACGGGCGCCGGCCAGGCACCGCCGGACGACCTCGGGCCTTTGGTGGACGCAGTCCGCAGCGGCTGGTTCGTTCCTGATATGACGGGACCGGCCGACAGCCCCAGATGACGGGCAGGACGGCCGGGGACGCCCAGATTTTGTGGTTGATACTCGCACTATGGGTTTGATAGAAATAGCTAGAAAAATTGCTACCAGAGATGAGGCCGAGGTATGACTATTGCGACGACACGAAACCCAAGGGTCTCGCCCGCGTTCTTCGAGGACGGCTATCACGTTTGGGTCGAACCCAACCACAGGAGAGTGCGGGTGTTTTTCGGCCACCAGGCAGTGGCCGACAGCACAAATGTCCTCTATTTGTTCGAGACGGGCCACCTTCCCGTTTATTATTTCCCTCGCTCCGACGTACGTTTCGACCTTCTCGAGCCCACTGACCACCACACCCATTGCCCATATAAGGGCGACGCCTCCTATTTCACGGTCGTAGTCGGCGACCGGCGGGTCGATAACGCAGTTTGGGCCTATCCGCAGCCCATCGAGGGAGCTCCAGACATCGCCGATTACGTCGCTTTTTACTGGGACCTGGCTGACAGCTGGTACGAGGAGGACGAAGAGGTCTTCCGTCACGCTCGCGACCCTTACAAGCGCGTCGACGTCCTCCATTCATCCCGCCACGTGCGCGTCCTCGTGAACGGTCAGGTCGTGGCCGACACCCGCCGCCCGAGGTTGCTGTTCGAGACGGGCCTGCCCGTGCGTTACTACATCCCCAAGCTGGACGTCCGCCAGGACCTACTCGCGCCGAGCGACAAGCGCACTCGCTGCCCTTATAAGGGGGAAGCGGTTTATTGGACGCTCGAGGTTGGCGGTGAGCGTCTGGAGGACGTCGTCTGGAGCTACCCGGCCCCGCTCCCCGAGATCCCCAAGATCGAAAACTTGCTCAGTTTCTATAACGAGCGTGTCGACATCGAGGTGGACGGCACCGTGCAACCCCGGCCGGACACAGGTTGGTAAAGCCGCTGGGCCTCGGCTAGCTGCTCGAGTGACAGGTGGCAGCGCACGGTGTGGCCATTGTCGCCGGCCCGCATGGGCGGCGGATCTTGCTCGCAAACAGTGCCGAGTTTGTGAGGGCAGCGCGCCTGGAAGACGCAGCCTTGCTCGGGCACAGCCGTGACGGCCCGTTCGCCCAGCACGGCCCGAGCCTGGCCCGGCTCCATGGACGGCATGGCCGAGATGAGCGCGTCGGTATATGGGTGACGTGGGCCCGCGAAAATGTCGTCCGTTTCTCCCACTTCGACGACTTGGCCGAGGTACATGACCACCACCCGGTGAGACAGGAAACGCACGACGGCAAGGTCGTGAGAAATGAACAAGAACGCTGTCTGGTCCGAGCTCTGCAGGTCGGCCAACAGGTTGAGGATGGCAGCCTGGACCGAGACGTCCAGGGAGGAGACGGGTTCGTCGCACACGACCAGCTCGGGTTGGCCGGCGAAGGCCCGGGCGATGGCGACGCGTTGTTTGAGGCCACCCGACAGCTCCCCCGGGAGGCTGTCGAGGTGGTGAGGCTCCAGGCGCACCGAGGCGGCCAGCTCCTCAACTCGGCGCGGGCCAGCCAGCCGCCGACGCGTACGGGCCAGGATCGAACGGGCCCGGTGGCGGGGATTGAGCGTCGTGTCAGGGTGCTGCAGGACTAGCTGCAGGGCCCGCACAACGGCGCGCGGCCGCTTGGCGATATCGGGAGCCAGGAGTTCTCCGCGCCAGTACAACGAGCCCGAATCGGCGGTAGTGAGCCCGGCCACGATACGGGCCACCGTGGTTTTCCCGCTCCCGGACTCGCCCACCAGGCCCACTGTCTCCCCGGAACGGACGATGAGGTCGACGGCATCGCACGCCAGCACTGAGCGAAAGCGCTTCGTAATGCCCCGAAGCTCCAGGAGCACGTCGCCACGACCGCCCTTTTGCCGAGAGCTCGGGGGGGCGAGGGCCGTCCCGGCCCGGCCGGGATGGACGCAGCGGACGTTGCGCCCAGTGCCGAAAGTAACGAGTAGTGGCTCATTAGCCGTGCACTCTTCGCCGCGCAAGGGACAGCGGGGGGCGAACTTACAGCCGGCGAGAACCTCACCAGGAACGGGCGGTGAGCCCGGGACGTAAGGCAAGCGCACAGCTTGGGCCCGCGCTCCCGGCCTCGGCAGACAAGCGAGGAGCGCCGCAGTGTAAGGGTGGGCCGGTCCGCCTAACAACTCCCCCGTCGGGCCCTCTTCGACCACCCGGCCGGCATAAACCACTTCCAGGCGGTTGCAACTTCTCGACACTAGCCCGAGGTTGTGGGTGATGAAAATGAGGCCGTTTACGAACTCGCCCCTCAAACTGTTCACCAGGTCGATAACCTCGGCCTCCACAGTTGCATCGAGCCCTGTGGTCGGCTCGTCCAGTACCAACAGGCTCGGTTTGGCGGCCACCGCCATGCCAATGGCGACCCGCTGGCGTTGGCCCCCGGAAAGCTCGTGGGGGTACCGGCCCAGGTAGCTGCGGGGAGGTGCGAGCCCGACGGCGGCCAGCACGTCCCCCGCGCTCGACATCGCTTCCCGCTTTGACTGGCCGTTCACGTACCGGTACACCTCGGCCACCTGCTGACCGATCGTGAGCGAAGGCGTCAGGGCGCTCGTCGGGTCCTGGGTCACCATGCCAAGAGCGCGTCCCCGCCACGCTCGCAGCAAGTTCGTTGGCAACGAGTACAGCTCCGTGCCCCCGACCACCACCGACCCGGCGTCCACGTGGCCGTTTTTGGGCAACGCTCTCATAATTGCCAGCCCCAGAGTACTTTTCCCGCACCCTGACTCGCCCACAATGCCGACCGCATCTCCCTGGCCCACCTGGAACGTGACCTGTTCGAGCACGCGTCGGCGCTCGCCTCTTGTGTCGTAGGTCACGCTGAGGCCCGATACCGCAAGCACGGGCTCAGTACCGGTCGAGCCACCGAGCGGTCCTGGGTTCAGTGCAGGAACTCCCGGCGCAGTTCGTCGGCGACCAGGTTCACCGATATCACCAGGGACGCGATAGCCACTGAAGGAGCCAGCAGGATCCAGGGGGCGTTCTGGACGTACTGCACGCCGAGGGACACGGTCAGGCCCCAGTCGGGAGAAGGCTGTTGTGGCCCGAGCCCGAGAAAGGAAAGCGTGGCAACGGCAAAAACGGCGTAGCCCAGGCGGATGGCACCCTCTACGAGGATCGTCGGCATTACGTTAGGCAGTATTTCGACGCCGATCATGTAGGCACCCTTTTCCTGGCGGAGACGAGCCGCGTCTACATAGTCCCGTTCTCGTTCGGCCAGAACCGAGGCCCTGACAGTACGGGCAACGAGCGGAGCGAAGCCACCCGCTATGACAAGCACCAGGACCAGGTCAGACCGGCCCAGGACAGTTAAGGCCAGTACCGACAGGACTATGCCGGGCATAGTATTGACGGCGTCCACTACGCGCATCACGCCGACGTCGACTATGCCGCCGTAATACCCGGTGACTAAACCGGTCAACGAACCGACCACCAGCGCTACGACGGTAATGGCCGGGGCCAAAATAATTACGCTCGTCGAACCGGCGAGCAGGCGGGAGAACACGTCCCGGCCGAGCCAGTCAGTCCCGAGCAGATGGGCTCCGGAGGGGGTGCCAAATGGAGCAACAGCGTTAGTGGCATCGGGGGCGTAGGGCACGTAAAGGCGCCACGACACGGCGACCACCACCCAACCCAGGAGCACGAAGAGGCTGATGCTGAAGGCGGGGCGACGGAGGAGGGCGCCCAGCCGCTGGCGCCACGCCGGCACCGCCGGGAACAAGGTGGGGGCGGCCACTGCTGTCATTGCGCCCTCCGGGCCCGGATGCGCGGGTTGAGCAAGGCATAAGACGCGTCGGCCAAAATGTTGGCGACCAGGAAAATGATGGCGACCAGCATGGTTATGTCAGCCAAGGTGGGAAGGTCGTGGTTGGTGGCGGAGCTGATGAGGAGCTGTCCAAGCCCCGGGTAGTTGAACAGCTCTTCGATCACCGTGAGGCCAGCGATCAAGTAACCGACCTGGAAACCGATAACCGTCACGGTGGGCAGGAGGGCGTTCGGGAGCAGGTGGCGGGTGAGCACCGCCCGCCGAGGTATCCCCTTTAGCGTGGCGGTCCGAAGGTACGGCGCGTTGGAGGTCTCGATCGTGCCCGACCGGGCTATGTGGGAGATGTAACCGAACAACACGAACACGAGCGGGATGGCCGGGAGGACCAGGTAGTGGAGCCGCGTGAGGAGCCCCGACCCCGGCGGGGCCTGGGCGGTAACCGGGAACCACGCCAGCATGACGCCAAAGATGACGATGAGCACGGTGGCGCCGACGAACTCCGGCAGCCCGAGCAACGACAGGCCAACCAGCGAGATGGCCCGGTCGGTCCTCGACCCTTCACGCAGGCCGGCGACGACACCCAGGGTTACCGAGATCGGGACGACGATAACGAAGGCGGTCGCTGCGAGTAGCAGAGAGTTGCCCAGGCGGTCCATCACGAGTGGCCTGATCGGTACCTGGAGCACCGGCGAGACGCCCCAGTTGCCGCTGACGAAACCGGTGGCCCAGTGCCAGTAACGCTGTAGCACCGGCAGGTCATAACCGAGGCGCCGGTCCAGCGCGTGCACCTGTGCGTTGGTGGCATAAGGGCCGAGGATGGTGCGCCCGACGTCGCCCGGCACAAGCTGGGCCAAGACGAAAGTCAGCAACGACACGACGAACAACGTGACCGGGACGAGCCCGACCCGCTGTGCCAGGTACTGCTTCAACCCCTCAGTCCAGCCAGGTGGCCGTGAGGTCCAAGAAGTACGAGCCGTTCGGCTCCAGGTTGTGGACCTTCTTCCAGATCGAGTACACGGCGTCTTTCCACCAGGCGATCACGGCGGGGGTAGCCTCCTGCTGGACCGTGGCCAGTTGTTTCGCCAGCGCGAAGCGAGATGCCTGGTCCAACGTCGCTTCGTACTCGTTCGCCAATTTGTCGAAGGTAGGGTCGGCCCACCGGGACGAGTTCCAGATCCCTCCGGAGGTGTAGGCAGACTGGTAGAGCTGCTCGGGGGTGGCCCGCGCCGCCCAGTCCACGATCCCGACCGGCACCGTCAACCAGGGCTGGTTTGCGCCCGAACCGTAGAAAGTGGCCGTACTTTCCACGTCCAGGCTGAGGTCGATCCCGATCTGGCCCACGTAGCTCTGGACCAGGGTGGCGTACTGAGAAAAGATCCCGGGCCCTTCGGTGGTCAGCGTGGCCGCGAAACCACGGGAGTGGCCCGCCTCCGCCAGGAGCTGTTTGGCCTTGGCCAGGTCCTGGGCCCGTTGCGGAAGGGAGGGAGAGCCGGGGAAGGCGGGCGAGAACACCTCGTCGTTGCCGAGCTGGGCCCGGCCGGCGAAGATGTTCGAGATAATCGCCGGACGGTCGAGGGCGAAGGCCACCGCCTGGCGCACCCGGGCG
>JASHVH010000240.1 GCA_030039575.1 Acidimicrobiales bacterium
GCGGCCATCTCCGTGTATGTCAGCCGCTGCGATAGTGCCTCTAGTACTCGCAGCTCGGCAT
Source organism: Acidimicrobiales bacterium (assembly GCA_030039575.1). Lineage (GTDB taxonomy): Bacteria > Actinomycetota > Acidimicrobiia > Acidimicrobiales > Palsa-688 > Fen-671. Next base: position 62 of record JASHVH010000240.1, read on the forward strand.
CCGTGAGGTGATCCGGCATTCCGTCTGCAATGGCGCGGGCCACGCGGGGCCGACGCATAGGCAGGCGCGCAGCGATCAACGACCGGACGCTTTCGGTGTTGGGGGCGTGGGCCGGGTTCTCCATGAGATAGTCCACCACCTGAGGTGCCGTGTCCAGGACGGTCTGAAGATAACGGTGGCGGCCGACTACGCGCAGTGCCCTGGACACCAGTTGGGGTGACTTGGGCGAGTTCTGCAGGATGGCCACACTGGCCCGGAGCAGGCGCAGCTCCAAGTCGGAACGCGTCGTGGTTCCCTCGCCGGGCGCCGAACTCAGGGACTCGTCCGCGCCCCGGGGGTCGTTTTCGGCGAGGGCGATGATTGCCGAGACGACCAACCGACGATCCTCGGGCAGCCGCTCCGCGGCACTTGTGGCCCCCTTGCGATCGCCTACTGCCAGCCGGAACCGGGCTTCGAGTTCATCGGCGTGGGTGAGAAGAACTGACTGGTCACTTTTCAACGCCGGCCGCGCCGCCGCCAGCGAGGCGAGGGCCTCCTCAATGTCCCCGCTGGCCGCCCAGATTCGGGCCCGGTCAAGTTGTGCCAGGTACTCGTAACTTGGACGGCTGCCGGTCACCATTTCCAACGTCCGTTCGATCAAATCGGTAGCCGCAGCGAAGTCTCGACGTTCCCAAGCCAACAGTGCCGCGGTGCGGAGCGTCGGAAAGGCAAAGTAATGCTGCTCGAAGCCCAGTCGTCGGGCCGCCTCGAGGGCGACAGCGACCCATTTGTCGGCCTCGGTGAGCACTCCCTCCGCCCAGGCGATCTGGGCCGTGGCTCCAGGGCAATACACCTCGGTCAGGGGACGGCTGGCGTGCGTCGAGGCGACGGCTTCCACGAACTGGCGGGCCTTGATGAAGTCGCCCAGGTACGTGTAGCAATATGCGGCCATCTGGTCGAGGCCGACAAACCACAGGTCGAGGCCTTCTGATTGATGCCTGAGGGTTTGTGCTCGCTCGTGCTCCCCGAGGGCCGCTCGCAGTTGACCGGTGAGTTCCAAGTGAAATGTTTTGATAAAAGCAAGTGGGATCGCCAGCTCCGGCTGTTGCTCTGGGTCAACGCCGGTCTGCTCCGCCAGCCAAAGCGCACGTGAGCTTAGTCCGAACGCGCCAACCCGTAGCGCTAGCTCGGTGGCCAGCGGGATCAGGATGCTTGGGTCACCGGCGAAGAGGTCGGGCCGCACATCGGCAAACTCCAGGGCACTGTCCAGCCTGGGGTTGACCGTATAGTCAACAAGCAGCCGCTCCCTCAGGAGACGGAAGGCCGCGGGCGCATCGCCGGCCGCCAGCAGATGCCGGACCGCGGGGCCGACCCGACCCTCATCCGCCAAGTAGCGCGCCGCGCGCTCATGCAAGCGTCGTTCCCGGTCCGGGTCGTGGCCGTGCAGCTCGGCGCGCAAAACTTCTTGGACCAGCTGGTGGAACCGGAAGGCGCCGGAACCATCGTCCACCCGGGTCACGAACAGGTGATTGCTGTACAGCCCCTCCAGCATGTCTCTGGCGCCTGGGCCGCACAAGGCCGAACAAGCCGGGCCTGACAGCTCGTCCAGGATCGAGACGGCCAGCATGAACTGGGCAACCTCGGATGGCTGGCGGTAAAGGACCTCGTCCAGGAAATACCCGGCAACCGTGTGCTGTCGCAGCTCCACTCGGCGCGCAGCGCCGCCCGCGTCGGACGAATCCCGGATCGAAATTGCCGCCATTTGTAAACCTGCGATCCAGCCTTCGCTACGTTGGTGGACGACAGCCAGCTCCGCCTCGCTGAGCGGGACTCCAAACCCAGCGAAAAACCGTCTCGTTTCCTCCGCCGAGAAGGACAGTTCTTTCTCGCGTACTTCGACCAGCTCCTGGTGGGCTCGCATCCGGTGAAGCCGAAGCGGTGGGTCGACCCGGCTGGCCACGGCCAGTCGCACCGACGCGGGAAGGTACTGCAATAGCAATCCGAGGGTCTCGGTCCCGGGCGCACCGGCCAAGTGGAAGTCGTCGATCACCAGCGCCCGGGGCCCCTCCGGTCGCTCCAGGTCCTCCGCCAGAGCGGCCATCGCATCCGCGGACGCCTCGCCATCGAGGCTCAGCAGCTGTAGAGCGTCCGTACCGATATCGTCCCGATGACTGGCCCGTCGTACTGCCTCGACAATCGCCGCGACGAACCGGACAGGATCGGCGTCGGCGGAGTCACAGTTCAACCAGCCGGACGATCGCTCCGGACGAGTAGCCACCCAGTCGGCCAACAGCGATGTTTTCCCCGCGCCGGACGGCCCCACCACCAGAGTGAGACGACCTCCTGGAGCGCGCTCCAGGTGCCCAAGCAGCGTGGAGCGGCGCACCAGGTTCTGCGAGGTCGTCGGAGGCGAAAACTTTGAGGACGGGAACCGTGGGCTGCGAAAAGTAGGCTCTGAGTGTCCCTTCGTCGACGACATCCGTCTCAGCTCCTGCCCTTCGGGACGACCGACTGATTCAGCCTCGGAGGTCAGCCCGCAGCCAGGCTATATCCCAATCTCGCGCCGCATCATGCCATCCCGGGCAGGCCAGGCCAAAGGGCGCCGGCAGACAGCAGCCTAAGGTCCGCCTTGGCCAGCCAGGGCGGGCCGAGCGCAGCTAAAGCGTCCGCCAGGACTTTCCCGCCATACCTAGTCGCTTGCCGGTGCGGCCAGGGCGTACCCCGCCCGGCCGCGCGGCCCAGGCGTACCGAGAGTCAGGTTTCAGGCCACACGTGTGTCTTAACGGGCATGGACATCGCTTATATCGCCATCACGGTCGTGGCCGCGCTCGCGAACGGCTATGCCGCCTTGGTGAACTTCGCGGGCGCTGAGTCGGTCAGAGTGGTCGCCGACCGTGTGCAGGTCTCCCAGAAGTGCATGGTGCCCTTCGGCGTCCTCTTGACGTCGGGCGCGCTTGGGCTTGTGGTCGGCTTCGCCGTGCCCGCTCTCGGCACGGCCGCCGCGGCAGGCCTGGTCGCCTACTTCACGTGTGCTCTGAGCGCCCGCGGCGCGACAAAGCCTGGCAGGTGCATGTTCCCGACCCCGTAGTCACGCTCGAGGGCACGGGAGGCGCCGACCAACAAGTCCTGGTCGCCGACACGGTCGGGCTGGCGCTCCAAGTGGTGCTCGACTCGCTGAGCCCCGCCGAGCGGCTCGCTTTTGTACTCCACGACGTCTTCGGCGTGCCCTTCTCGGAAATCGCAGGTGTCCTCGAGCGTTCTGAAGCTGCGGCTCAGCAGCTCGCCAGTCGAGCACGACGGCGCGTGCGCGGCGCGCCGGAACCCGACGCCGACCTCGGACGACAGAAGGCGGTGGTCGAAGCGTTCTTCGCCGCGGCACGCGACGGCGACTTCGACGCGCTCCTGGAGGTTCTCGACCCCGAGGTCGAACTGAGGATCGACGGCGGGGTGCTCCGCAAGGAGTCCTCGCTCGTCGTGCGCGGCGCCGATGCCGTCGCGGCCCATACGGCGACGTACTCGAAGTGGCACCCCTTGGTGAGTCCCGCCCTGGTCAACGGGGCTGTAGGAGCAATCGTGGCCACGAGCGGGAGGATGTTGTCAGTGATGGCCTTCACCGTCACCAACGGGAAGATCCGCCAAATCGATGGGCTCGTCGACCCGGAGCGGCTCGCTCCTCTCCAGTCGACACTCCGTCGTGCTTGACAGTGCTTAGTCTGCCTCTGCCAATGCGAACTGTCGCCGGCTGCTCGGGTGCGGCCCGGCGCTTGTGGGCCGAGACCGGGCATAGGGTCTGCCAACTGGCTCAGCCGCGCCCGGGCTTGCGCTTCCTGCTCGAGCGCCGGCCGAGGCGACGTCGCCGCGTAATCTGACAGCCGAATGCTCCGACTTCCCGTCAACGCCGTAAATGTTCGTCGAAGAAGGCGACAATCCGGCCACGGGCGTCTTGGGCCGACGGCTCGTGATATCCCATGCCCATGAGTCGTGAGAAGTTCATCATGACGACGGCAAATGCCTTCGAGAAGTCTGCCGGGTCGTGGTTGTCCATGAACGCATGACCTGCATCGGGATATTCCTTGACGTCGTGGGCTACCCCGGCAGCCTCCAGGGCCTTCTCGAGCTTGGCGGCGGCGCCTCGAAGCGTTTGGTCTTTGGACCCGTAGCTGCCGATGACTGGGCACGCACCTACCAAGAGGGAGTCGACATCCTTCGGCAGTGGGCCGTAGTTGACGCTCGACACGGAGAAGCCGTGGCGAGGCGCGAGCTGAAGAGCGAAACCACCACCGATGCAGAAACCGATGACACCGATCTTGCCAGTGCAATCGTCGCGTGCTGCGAGCCACGAGCGAGCAGCCTCGAGATCGTCGAAGGTCTGACCTTTGTGAGCGAGCGCATCGCGAAAGATCCTGCGCAGGCACATGACCTTGTTCCCCCTGAAGAACAGGTTGGGGGCCACAGCCAGGTAGCCCTCGGAGGCCAACCAGTCCGCCTGGTTTCGCAGGTCGGTGGTCATGCCCATGGCGTCCGAGATCACGAGGGCTCCTGGCCACGGCCCGTCACCGGGGGGAGCGGCCAGGTACGCCGGCATCTGGCCCGATATCGGGATCACCACTTCGGTCATGCTCGACCCAGGTTAGGTTACCCAACCCGTCGTGGCCTGCAGGTGATGAAACCGGGCCCTGCGTGACCGCACAGCGCAATTTAAAAGTTGGTGCTCTGAGCTCCGGGCCGTACAGTTCATACCAACCCAAGGGAGAAGGCAATGGAGTTTTCGGTCGAGTTTGAGGTCAGCCTCCGGAGAGGGCTCTTGAGATGGAGATGACCGTCATCCCGCTTCAGCCCCACCCGGACGA
>JASHVH010000241.1 GCA_030039575.1 Acidimicrobiales bacterium
GTCGGTGGTCCAGTCCACTCCGGTCGTCGACACGACCAGGCGGCGCAGGTTGGCCGCGTTGACCCCGGCGTCGTCACCCTGGTCGATCACTTTCAACACGTCGGTAGCGCCGATGACGGCCAGCGTCACCTGGAGGCCACCAGAGCCCCAGCCTCTGGCCACGGGCATTTCCCGGCTGGCAAAGGGGACTTGATAACCCGGCACGGCTACCGCCGTAAGGATGGCCCGCCGGATCTCGCGTTTGGACGACTCGTCGAGGTAGCCGAACTCCTCCGTGGCGTTCGCTTCCACCAGGTCCCTGACGCTCATTCGGTTGCCCCTAGAGGTAAGACGGGGCTCCCGGCGGGCTGGGCATCGGCGCAATCGCCACCCGCGGTCGAGCCGGCCACGGGCCCGGCCGCTGGAGCCGGTCCCGGCTGAGGCGAGCCCGTTCGGGCCCGGCCGTTCACGGGAGACGCCGCTCGCACCGCCCTTTTTCGGTCCACCATCGAACGGAAAGTCACGTAATGGGGAAGTTTCAGGTGCTCCAGGAACCCTGAAGCGTCCAGGCCGTCGGTGGTCATGATGACGCTTTGTTCGAGCATGGTGGCGCCCTGGTCCCGTCGCACGGCGATGTCGAGGTTGGCCATGGCGATGGCTTTTCGTTCGTTATGGCCGAAGCACAACCCGTACCCGACGTCAAAGCGGTCTCGTTGCTCGTCAGGCCCGTTGAGGTCCTCGATGGCCTCCACCTCGGTGACCCGCACGGTCCCGATGGTGACGGGCCGCTCGGTGTGGGGGTGGAGGACCCGGACGGGGACCCGGCCATGGCGCACTTCGCCCAGGGTGACCTCGTGGATATACCCGTCGGGGCCGAGCACATTGCGGTACCACAGGTTGACCAGGGCACCCGTCTCCGCCCGGGCCATCACGGACAGGATGGCTGAGCGAGGAAGGCCCGGCCGAACAGGCTGCGCAGTGATGTCGAACGGCTCGGGGTCGTCGTCCCGGGGGTGGTCGACCAGCAGGTCCATCGACGCCAGCACGTTCAGTAACCGTCCGGGGTGACGCTCCAACGGCGCGCCGTTGGACTGCTTTGGCCGGTTTGTGACGCTTTCTGCGTACAAACGGGGCACATCCGTCCGCTCACCCGTTGCCACCGCCGGCTCCGCTCCGACCGAAGGGGTTCCCGGCCGGGCTTTGCTGCTGCCCCCCGTGTCCAGGATGCGCCCCACGTAATCGAGGGTCCGCCCGAGCAACTGGGGGCCGGGTGGCGTCCGGTAGGCGGGGACGATCCGGCGCAGGATCTCCAGCTCGGCCATTTCCACTACGAGGCCGTGGGCTAGGCGCGGCAGGGTCGAGCGGTACGCCCGCAGGAGGTGGACGGCCTCGATGACGTCGCCTTCGGTTTGGCGCAGGGCGAAAGCGGCCAGTTCGGGCGCCCAGAGGCCGCCTTCGCCCACCACCCGGTCGACGGCCAGACCGAGGCGCTCGATCAACTGCCCGACTTCAAGCTTCGGGCTCGAGCCCTCGTCCCTTTTCCGCCGGACCAGTTCCTCGGCCGCAACAATGGCATCTATGCCGCCACGGGCGGCTGCGTAACCCATCAGGCCACCTCGATCCTGGTCGAACGGGGAAGGCCCACGACGTTGCCTTCGGGGCCCACGAGCCATGCGTCCAGCCCGGCCGGGAAGTGGCGGTTCGACGTGGCGATGGCCTCGAAGACATCCCCCTCGATGCCTTCGATGAACACCTTTCGGGTGCCCTCCACTCCAGGCCCCTCGAGCACGAGCGTTACGCCTGACGGTGAATTTGGCTCTGGGCCGGGCTCACCTCCTGCGCCCGCCACCAGGCCCGAGCACGCCAGGCCGACTTTGGCTCCAAGCTCGGGCGCCTCGGCGCTGCCCGTCCGGCATTGGGCAACGAGTTGCCGAGCCGGGTGCAAGAGCGCCACCAGACGCGCCTCACCCACTGGCACCAGTGGCGCCCGGGTGGCCTCGGACACCTCGGAGGCCAATTTTTCATCGCCCACAATGGCCACTGGCGTGTCGATATCGGCCAAAGCAAGGGCGATAACAGCCGCCCCCGCCGCCACCGCGTCCGGCTCCTCGAGGGTGACCAACTGGCCGGGGTTGGCCAGCGCCTGCAACAACGACCGGAAGCAGCGCTGCGAAGCATGAGTTGAGAGGGCCAGGGAACCAGTCAAAAAGGAACTGGTCAAAGCAGCTCCTCGAAGCGCACAACCGTCTCCGCCAATTCGGACTCCTCCTCTCGGGCGGCCGCCCGGAGAGCCGCCTCCGTGTCGGCGCACAACCCTTCGACTTCGGCTGAAAGGGGGCCCCCGGCCTCCAGCTCCGCGTCGCAGATTGCCGCCGCCAGTGCCGCGGCCCGGTCCCGCCCGAGCAACGTGGCCCACCCTCGCTTCCCTCGCCACTCCACCTCGGCGCTCGTGACGAGGACATCGCCAAGTATGAACCGCTGTCCGAGCACCGGTTCTCGTACCTCCAGGGCGACGGTCCCAACGGCCGGGCCCGAACGGAGGTCGAGCGAGACGGAACCGTCTTCCAGGCAGCGGTCCGCTAGAGCCACCAGCCGGCCAGGCGCACTAGCCGCCAGCAACTCGCACCGCCGTTCCCTGCCCAACCTCACACGCCCACCAAACCATCCCAAGTTGAACCCCGGCCAACATACGGGTCAATGCAAAATGACAAACAGGCGAAGGCTGGCTATACAGGGCTAGGACAGGCCACGTACCTGCACAGGCACGTCGGAGCTGCCCGTTCCCCCGTCACCCAGTTGGCCGTAGGTGCCGTAACCCCACGCCCACACCGTGCCATTGGACTGGAGGGCGTAGGCGGCGTTCCCTCCGGCAGCGATGGATACGACGTGCCGAAGCCCGTTTACGCGCACGGGTATATCCGAGCTGTCGGTGTTGCCGTCGCCCAACTGGCCGTAGCCGCCATACCCCCACGCCCATACGGACCCGTCAGCGGCGAGGGCGTAGGCGGCGTAGGTCCCGGCGGCGATGGCGAGCACTTGGGGAACGCGTCCTACGGGCTCTGGGCGAGACGAGCCGGCGCAATTGGTCGGGTGGCGTATTGGGCAGGTCCCGGTCCCGAGGTCTCCGAACGAGCCGTCCCCCCACGCCCGGACGGTACCGTTCTGCAGCAAGGCAAAGCCGGCATCGGCACCGGCAGCCACAGCCGTTACGCCCCGGAGGCCCTGAATTTCGACGGGGACCTCGCTCCCGATCAGGCCCTTTTGCCGGGCCAGCTCGCCGAAGGCGTTGTCGCCCCAGGCCCACACCGTCCCATCTGCGCGCAGGGCGTACGCGGTGCCGGCGCCGGCGGCGAGTGCCCGCACTGCGTTGAGCCCGATGACTTTTACCGGGAGATCACTGGTAGCCACCGACAACTTCTCGCCCAACTGCCCGACACCGTTCGAGCCCCAAGCCCAGACCGTCCCCCGCCGCGTCACGGCGTACGCCGCGAATTCTCCCGCCGCGATTTGTTTCACCCCGCGCAGCCCTTTGACCCGAACGGGGACCTCACTGGTGAACGTCTCCTTCCCGTTACCAAGCTCGCCTTCGCCGTCGTCGCCCCAGGCCCACACGGTCCCGTCGCCTCGCAGGGCAAACGCGCTGTTGGACCCGGCGGCCACGGCCACCGCGTCAGACAATTGGAGGGCCCGCACGGGGGCATCCGTCGCGGTGCCATCGCTGCCGTTACCGAGCTGGCCTTCGAGGTCGTCGCCCCAGCCCCAGACGCTCCCGTCACTCGACAGGGCGTAGGCCGAGTAACCACCGCCGGCCAGTTGACTCACCCTCCCTGCGGCGACGGCATGAGCAAGCGGGGAGGCCTCAATGGCCGTACTTGGGACGTAAACGGCCGCCAGCCAGGCCAACACGGTCACGGCGGCCACCGGCCCCGCCGCCATGGCTGTCACCCCCGAAGAAAAGAGAGGTCGTCACGCTCCTCGGGGGTTCAGCTCGCTCGCAACTCCCGTTGGCCGGCCTGGATCTGCGCACGGTACGAAGAGACCATAAGGTCGGTTAGCTCTTCGATCGAGGTGTCCTTGACCGGTTTATCAAAGGTGATAGTGCCGCGCTGGATCACGGCCAACCGGTCACACAGCTCAAAGAGGTGGGTGTGGTTGTGGTCGATGATGATCATCGTCTCTTTGCGGTTGCGCGAAAGGTCCTTGACCAGGTCGATGATCATGGCCGACTCCTTGGCGCCCATGGCCGCCAGCGGCTCGTCCAGGAGGAGGATCTTGGCCTGCTGCTGGGTGGCCCTGGCCACCGCGATGGCTTGGCGCTGGCCCCCCGAAAGGCTCTCGACTTCGGCGTCGATGTTGGGGATGTTCACCTTGATCTCATCGAGATATTGTCTCGCCAACCGGCGCATCTTGTGCTTCGATAGCCACCCGATATTGGCCAACGACGTGTGCTCACGGTTCAGGAACAGGTTGAGGTAAACCGGCAACTGGGGGATGAGGGCCAGGTCCTGGTACACCGTCTCGATGCCGTAAGCACGGGCCTCTTTCACGGACCGGAACCGCACCTCTTTACCCTCGAGGAAGATCTTGCCGGCGTCCGGACGGTGGAAACCGGTAAGGATCTTCACGAACGTGCTCTTGCCGGCACCGTTGTCACCGACGAGGCCGAGCACTTCCCCTCTGTGCAGTTCGAGGTCGATATGGCGAAGGGCGACGATGGCGCCGAAGGTCTTGGCGATGCCTTCGGTCCGCAGGACTTCATCCCCACTGGCGCCCGCCGCCGGGACCTGCCCGTCGGCGGCCGCGTTAATACCGGCCTCGCTCATAATTTCACCCTCCGGCCGAAGCGGCTCATAGCCATGCGGTGGAGCTGGACGTTGGCGATCATGGCCACCAGGATGGCGATGCCGAGGACGAGCTGGAACGTGTAGGCGCTGACGCCGGTGATGTTCAGGCCGTCATAAAGGAAGGCCAGGACGATGGCGCCGAGGGCGCCTCCCACTACCGTGCCCCGTCCGCCGGACAGGGCAGTCCCACCGATAACCGCGGCGGAGATGCCGTAGAACATGATGAGGGTCCCGTCGTTGCCTGGGTCAAGCGTGGTGATCCGCACGCCGTCGATGACCCCGATCATCGCCGCGAGCGCCGCCGCCAACATGAAACACCAAATCTTCACCCGCCTCGTGGGCACGCCGGCCTCGGCGGCACCGAGGAGGTTCCCTCCGGTGGCCGTGATGTGGTTGCCGAAACGCATCCTGTGCAGGATCAGGTAGAGCACCAGGACGGCCCCTCCGGCCCACAAGATCTCGGCCCACGACCAGTTCCCGAGGATATTGCCCCCGGTGCCGTTCACGGTCATCGTCTCCTGGGTCCCGTTGGAAAGAAGGAGCATGGCGCCGTCAAGCGCGAACAACGTGCCGAGGGTGGTCACGAAGGAGGGCACGCTGAACAGCGTGGTGATCAACCCGTTGATGAGCCCGAAAATGGCCGCCCCGACTATGCCCACCGCCATGGCCAGACCGATAGGGAACCCGTGGCCGGTCCACAGGAAGTAAACGATGAAGGGAAAGGCGATGAACACCGTCCCGAGAGACAGGTCGACCTCGCCGGAAGTGAGCAGCAAGACCTCCGCACACCCGATGACGGCGATAGGGGCAAGGAACTGCGTCATCGTGACGAAGTTGGCGTAGGAGATGAAGGCCGGCGACTTGATGGCGAAATAAATGAAAAGGAGCACTGCCACGAGGAAGATCGCCGCCTCGCGGCGTTCGATGAGTTGCCGGAGCCGTTGGCTGCCCGGCCCCGCCGTTCTCGGCGGGGCCGGGGAGACGCCAACGGACGCTTCCGGTACCTGAAGCGTCGGGCTGCTCATGGCTGGAGTTCGTACCTCCGTTCAGCTGGACCAGGCCAGCGTGGGCTTTTATGACAAACCGGCGTCAGCCTTGAGGATCGTGGTGGTCGGCTTCGGCAGGACCTTTTGGGCGGTCGTGCTGCCCTCGACCCGGGACGGCGTGGCCAGGTAAGGATCGACGTTGTCCTTGGTGATGAAGTACAGGCCGGTGTCCGTGTCGGACGGGCGCATCAGCCCGCCGGTGATCGTGAACAGGAACAGGTACATCACCGGGAGGAAGCCCTGCAGGTAGGCCTGCTGGTCGATCGAGAAGGCGAGTGCTCCGGACTTCACAGCTTGCAGTTCCGGCACCGCGATGTCCCATCCGGACCCGAAGACCTTGCCCGCCAGACCGTGCTTGGTGATGGTCGTGGCCACCGCCTCCCCGGTCCCGTCGTCTACGGCGTACATGAACTTCACGTCTTTGTGACCGAGGTAGTACGCCTCGACCGCGGTGGACTCCTCGCTCAGCAGGGCTCCCGTGCCCTGCTCCACGAAATCGATCCCGGCCGGCTTCAATATCGACGAAGCCCCATCGATACGGGGCTGGATGTTCAAGGAGCCGGGCGTAGCGATGAGCCCGGCCACCAAGTCGCCCTTGGTCACGAACGGCAGGATGCGCTGCCCGGCCTCGACACCCGCCTGGAACAGGTCCTGGCCGATGTAGCAGAGCTGGTGGTTCTCTGAGGCCGTCGACGATGGCGGGTTGGCGTTGTAGGCCAGCACGGGGATGCCGGCGTCGAGGGCCGCGTTGGTCGGCTTGACAAACGCGGTCGGGTCGATGACCGGGACCGAAATACCGTTGACGCCGGCGGCCGTCGCCGTGTCCATAGCGGTCACCATCTGGGCCACGTCTGAGGTGGCCGACCCCGTCCATTGGTACTTGGTCCCGAACAGGGCGCAGGCGTCAGCGGCACCGTACTGAGTGGGGACGAAGAACGGGTTGGTCGTTACGTGGTTGACGAAGTTGAACGTATAAGTCGGGTGCGCCGCGAAGACGGCGCCTTGGGCCAATATGTCGTTCCTCTTCGTCAGGTTCTGCCTGTCCCGGACGCTGGCGTCGGCCGGTACCTCGGAAAGTGTTTCGACGAGGCCACCGAGCAGCGGGATGCTGACCGCAGCCGCACTGGCGTTGCGGAGGAACCGTCGGCGCGTGACCTCCCATTTGCGGGGGTCTTGTTCGCCTAGGTCAAATTTGGGCATTCATTATTCCTTTCCCCTCGCGTGCTGACTGTCAGCCAGCTATCGCATTGCGACCCGACAAGCCCTGGCAATCCATTGCCCTTTTGCAATGCAGAACGGCGCCGGAGCCGGGCTCAGTCTCTTAGGTGAACTTCCACTAACTGACATGGCTCTGGGAACTGGGCAGGCATTCGGTACCAAACCAGCGCGGGACCGGAAGGGCGGCAGGCGTGCTGGCTCTGCCCCTTGCCGGAACTTGCCCCGGTACACAACCCCGGCGGCTCACTACGCAAGGCCCCTCCCGTGTCGACAGCTTCTCGGTCCAACCGATCGAGGCGGATCCTAACTCCTAGTTGGTACCCCGTGCTGTCGGGCGCCTGCGGCGCCGGACGGCACTCCCAGCTTCCTCCCTCCTGTTAAGTGTCCATATCATGGACAACTTAACCACAATACAAATTAGGTTGGCCTCGAGTCCGAGTCAAGGCCCCGAAAGTTTCGGCGTCATGGACACGAGTGCCCTGTCTCCTGTCTGCAGCGACTTGACACAGGCCTCTGCCACCGCCGTAGCCGCGTACCCGTCAAACGCGCCCGGGCCGGTGACGATGCCCTGCCGGACGCCTTTGACCCATTCTTGTAGCTCATCGCGGTAGGCCTGGCCGAAGCGCCCTTTCCAGTCGAGGGGTACTGGTGCGCTCCTGTTGCCCGCAGTCGTGAGCACCCCGGTTGATGGAAGGTCGAGCGAAGCCGTCCCGACGGAGCCGACGACCTCGCAGCGGACCTCGTAGCCGTACTGGCAGTTGACGAAAATTTCGATCTCCACCACCGCGCCCGAGGCCGCCTCGAGCAGCACCAACTGTGGGTCAAGAAGGCTGTCGGGCGCCAGCGGGCTCTTCCTCCCCACGACCACCCTGGCCGCCACCAGTTCGTCAGAAAGCAACCAGCGGGCGACGTCGATCTCGTGGATCACCGAGTCGGTGAGAAGCATTTCGCTCCGGAAGAAGGGCGGGGATTGAGCATTGCGATGGACGCAATGGGCCAGCAAGACGTCGCCCACGCTGCCGTCGTCGATGGCCCGCTTCACGCGCTGGAAACCCTCGTCGTACCGGCGCATGAAGCCGACCTGGACGAGCCGGGCGCCGGCGGCCGATTCAGCCTCCACGACCTGCACGCACTCCTCGGAGGTTGGCGCCAGCGGCTTTTCGCACAACACCGGCCTGCGAGCCTCAATGCAAGCGATGGTCAGCTCAGCGTGCACCGGGGACGGAGCGGCAATCAGGACGGCTTCAACCTCACCGTCGTCAATGAGGTCCTGGGCGGTTTTATGGGCTACCGCCCCCACCTCGGCGGCCAGCGCGGCGGCCCTGTCCGCATCGACGTCGAACACAGCCTGTACTCGAGCACCGGCTATTTCGGCGGACAAACGCCGGACGTGCTCGGCGCCGATGTCACCGGTGCCGATAACCCCGACATTCAGCTCCACTACGTTCCCTCTCCAGTAATGGGCCTCATTAATTACCCGGTTACCCCGATCGACCCGTAGTAATTGGACGTCCGGCGGGCGATAGGCAGCGGGACGTCCGGGTCGCACGGGTACAAGTCCTGTTCGACTATGGCAAAAAGGTCGGCACCGAGCCGGCCCAGAGCCTCGATAACCGGCGCCATGTCGGGGATACCACCCGGAGGTTCGCACATAACCCGGAGGCGCACCGCTTCGGCGAAACCGAGGTCGTCGGCCCGCACCTGGTCGAGCACGGCGGGGTCTACCTGCTTGAGGTGGACGTACTTGACCCTGTCGGGGAACTGCTGGATTATTGCCAGGTTGTCGCCCCCGCAATAAGAAATGTGGCCGGTGTCAAGGCACAATGACACCGTTGACGGGTCGGTCTCCTGCAGGAAGCGGTCCACCTCGTCCCCGGTACCGACGTGGGTGTCGGCGTGAGGATGGAACACCAGCGTCACCCCGTAGTCGCCCGAGACGATCCTGCCCATCTCCGACGCCTGCCGGGTCAGGCAGTTCCAGTCGTCATTATCAAGCCTGCGCTTATCAGTGAAATTGCCGTCCAGGTCCCGGTACGACTGCGGCAGGTATATCAAGTAGCGGGCGCCCACAGCGTGGACGAGGCCGGCCACCTGGCGCGCTTCGGCGACGTCATGCTCCCAGGTCGTCCTCTTGTGCAGCGCCCCGACGACCCCTCCCCCCGTCACCTTGAGGCCCCGCCGGCCAACCTCGTCGGCAAGGCGGGCCGGGTCGGTCGGTAGGTAGCCATGCGGCCCGAGCTCCAGCCATTTGTACCCGGCCGCCGCCAGTTCGTCGAGGAACCGCTCCCAGTGAACCTGCTTCGGGTCGTCGGGAAACCACACCCCCCACGAGTCGGGGCAACTACCAAGGTGCAGCCGCGTCGCAGCAGTGCCGGGCCTGCCGTCTGACGGTGCGGCCAGTGTCATCGGTACTCCCCTCGGTCTGAACCGTTGCCCTGACTGTCCATATCGGCTCGGAACACCCTATACCTCCCGGGACGCGTGCCCGCTTACAGGGCCACTGGGGACGTCATGCGTTGACATTACGCCTGCCGGCCATTTTTACGCGGTGACATCGCGATTTGTAAAAACATCCGCTGGCACGGACCAACCCATTTAGGGAATAACCACTGGACCGAGGTTTAGACCGAGCTGGTTAGTCGACAAAGGTTGGCTTTGCGTCTGCGCGGCCCGTCCCCCCGACAGACCGCATCGCTGGCGCCGAAACGGTGTTATTACATTGTGGACGCTCTATGTACCATGTGGACACTAGCCCGCCCGGCCCGTTAGGATCCAGGAGGGATGGATAGCCCCCGGGTGAAAGTCCTGGGCAAAGTAGCGAGGCTGCTGAAGCTCTTGGCCGACCACCCGGGTTCGACCGTGCCGGCACTGGCGGTGCTTCTCGGGGAGCCCAGGCCGACCGTGTACAGGCTCATCCAGGACCTGACCCTGTTCGACTATGTGGAGGAGGGGCCGCGTCCCGGTACGTACCGCCTCGGCCTGGAACTGTTCCGCCTGGGGTCGCTGGTCGCCCTGCGCTTCGACGCCCGCGAAGCGGCCGCCCCGGTAATGAACGAGATCCACAAAGCCCTCGAAGAGACGGTGTACCTGGTTATCCGGCGCGAACACGAAGCGGTCTGCATCGAGAGGGTGGAAGGGTTACGCATCCTTTCCATGGCTTTGCAGCTGGGCGGTTCGCTCCCCCTGCACCTCGGCGCCGGCCCCCGCGTGCTACTGGCTTACCAACCCCGCCAGTACTGGGACGAGTACTTTGCCAAGGTGAAGCTCGAGCCGCTCACGCCCCGCACACCGACGACCAAGGCCGGGAACATCGCTCTCCTCGAGGAGGCCAGGCACCTCGGGTACGCCATCAGCGACGAGGACGTGACCGTCGGGATCAGCTCCGTGGGGGCACCGATCTTCGACCACACCGGGCAGGTCCACGCGGCCATCTCGGTCGGCGGCCTTCGCGCTGCCGTGATGGGCGACGGAGGCGGCGAGCGGGCCGTGCAGCTCGTCACCGAAGGAGCGGCTGAGATCTCCCGGAAGATGGGGTACTTACCATGAGCGACGGTGCTGGCGCCGGGGTCACAGTAGCCCCGGCGGGAGAGGAGACAACGATGGCCTTAGGCGCCAAGCAGAGCCAGTTCAAGAGCCCCTTGTACGAGATGACGCAGACCACGCCGACGTGCTTGTGGAACGACTCGGCGTCAGAGGCCGAGCTGATGTACGCCATCGATAACGGCGCGGTGGGGGCCACGTGCAACCCGGTCATCGCCTTGACCGTGGTGCGACAGGAGATCTCCCGGTGGATGCCTCGGCTCCAGCAGCTGGTCCGCGACAACCCGGCTGCCACCGAAGACGACGTCGGGTGGCGGCTCGTCGAAGAAGTGTCGAAAAACGCCGCCGGTTTGCTCGTCCCTATTTTTGAACAGGCCAAAGGCCGTAATGGACGATTGTCCATCCAGACCGACCCTCGGTACTACCGCGACACGAGAGCGATCCTGGCCCAGGCCGTCCATTTCAACGACCTGGCGCAGAACATGATCGTGAAGATACCGGCCACGGCCGCCGGGGTACCGGCCATAGAAGAGGCCACTTACGCAGGCATCAGTATCAACGCGACGGTGAGTTTCACCCTCTCTCAGGCGCTCTTGGTGGCCGAGGCGGTGGAGAGAGGCCTGCGCCGGCGAGAGGCGGAAGGCAAGGACATCTTGTCCATGGGCCCGGTCTGCACGCTGATGGTCGGACGGCTGGACGACTGGCTCAAAGTCGTGATGGACAAGGAGGGGATCCTCACCGACCCCGGGCACCTCGAGTGGGCCGGCGTGGCCGTGTTCAAGAAGGCGTACCAAATCTTCACCGAACGCGGTTACCGCACCCGGCTGCTGTCGGCGGCATTCCGTAACCATTTCCACTGGAGCGAGCTGATCGGCGGCGACGTGGTCATATCACCACCCCACGCCTGGCAGGTGCGCATCAACGCCAGCGACATCCCCGTCGAGCCCCGGATCGACCGCCCGGTCAGCCCGGTGATCGTCGACGACTTGGTCAGGCGCTTCCCGGAGTTCCGCAAGGCTTACGACGAGGACGGTTTGTCCGTGGACGATATCGACTCGTACGGCCCGACCCTGCGCACTCTGCGCCAGTTCATCAGTGCCTCCGCCGACCTAGCCAGCCTGGTGCGTGACGTGATGACTCCGGACCCAGATCTGCGCCGGCACAGTTGACACAAACTTGTTGACGGCGCTGCTTCAGGACAAAACTGAGGCGCCTTCGGTCACAGATCAGCGTTTCTGGGTGCACGAAGAACAACTGGTTGCGCTATCCGGGAAAAAATTGACGAAAGCGCGACGAGAGGGATTTAGTGCACCCAGAGCACGCAATTTAGGGCCGGAGTTGGGCGAAAATGCCCAATATTTCGCCGTGCACCTGCCCGAGCTCGGCCGGACCGGGTGACGAAGGGGACGAAATTGGCCTTGCGCCTTTGCTGACCAGAGGTCCGGCGGCCGGGCCAGTTCACACCTTGGCCGTGTCGAGCACCTGGCCCTCGAAGGTGACCACCTGAACGGCAGCCACGTCATCGCGCGGCACCAGGGCGGAGCCGCTGACCCGCTCGCCCCCGGCCGGGGACTTGTACGGCGCCAGCCAGCTCCCGGCGACCACGCGGCGCCCAGACTTGTCGACCACCATCAGGTAGCAACGGGCGTGGCCAGGGACACCGGTGAAGGCGCCCTCGAGCCGTACCCACCCGCTGGCAGGGGTGATGACCACGGTCATGTGGACGCCGCTGGCCGGGTTGCTGGCCGCCACCCGGGTGCTGCCGGCGGGGACAGCCAGAGGGGCGGGGCCGCTCGAAGAGTTGAGCCCGATGAGCAGGCCCCCCGCCAGCGCGACCAGGACCAACAGGACGGCGGCGGCCACCGACCAGACGGGCGGCCGGCGGCGTTCGGCCCCGGCCTGGCGGACCGTGCGGGCCAGGAGTAGGTCGGCTCCCTCAGGCGGCCCGTCGAGAAAGGCTTCGGGTGGGACCTGTGCGAGCAGGGAGCGGAGGGACTCGAGCTCGTGGAGCTCCTCACGGCAGCCAGGGCAACCGGCGAGGTGCTCGCTTACCTGGCGCTGCTCGTCGGCGTCGAGCGCTGCGAGAGTGTACGGCCCGAGGAGGTCGTTAGGGTGCTCGCTCATTACGCCGACTCCTTTTCGTCCGGCTCGCTCGGGGCCATGATGCCACGGAGGGTCTGTAGCCCGTAATAAGCCCTCGACTTGACCGTACCCGGCGGGACACTGAGGCGCTGGGCAGCCTCCGCCACGCTGCTCCCCCGCCAATACAGCTCCACCAGGACGTTGCGGTGCTCCGGTGACAGCTGGTCGATGGCCCCTAGGATGGCGACGCTGTCGACCACGTCCTCCGGCTTGTCGGGGGCGACGCTCGGGTTGGTGGGGTGCTCGCGGACCTCCGCCGGCCGGGCCGAACGGGCCCTGGCCCGGTCGACGACTATGTTGCGGGCCACCGTGAGCAACCATCCCCGCACCGAGCCCTGGCCGTTGACCAGTACCTCGGGGTGCTTCCAGGCCCGCAATAACGTTTCCTGGACGACGTCTTCGGCCTCGGTGCGGTCGTTCGTCAAGCGGGTGACGTAAGCGAGAAGGCTACGACCGTGCTCGTAGTACAGCGCGGTGATGAGCGCCTCTGGGCCACCCGTGTCACCGCGCTTGCCTCGGCGGGCTCGTAAGCTCAAACGCTCCCTCCCGTGCCCGGGCGATTTCTTCTCCCCTCTGCGTAGCAGATCCGTGACTACGGTCGCGCGATTAAGGCCTCCGTCGGCGGGCTGGGCCGGCAGTCGCTCGAGATGGGCGGCTGACCGGCGCCAGGCAGCTAGTTCAGTGGTCACGGTCATGGTCATGGGGTGGTGGAACCTCTTGGGAACGCTCGTGCCTATGTACACGTGCCATAGGCCGCCACGGTTCAACGCCAGGGGTTTCTTAGGTTGTCTTCAGAGCTGCGGCCGCGGTCCGTCGCCTTGTGCCTTGAACAGTGGGCGGGCGCACTGCGACCGGGTGGCGCCATCTCTCGTGCACCAAGGTTGTCCGGCTGCGATTTTTTTTGGCCTATTTGCTGGGCTTTTTTCCGTTGGGCCGAATTTTTTCTGATCCCGTTGAACCGCAACCGGCCCGGCCACGTGTCATTGGCTCGTGGCACTTAGCCACAGCGCCCACGAAGCACCTGCGGCGCAAACCCACCCCAAACCACCCCACCCCAAAGGAGACAACGATGTCCCGCAAATGGCTCATCGCCGCCGCCCTGGCAACGGCCGGCGCGATTGCCCCTACCGCTACCGCCTTGGCCGCCACCGATGGCAGCCCGGCCTTCGTGGCCGCCCCCGGCCAGGCCGGGGTCCCGTCCGCCCTGCGGGTCCCGGCCGGCAACCACCTCGTGGTCAGCTTGCACGTGATCCAGGGCGTGCAGGTCTACAGCTGCACCAACGGTGCCTGGACCTTCACCGAGCCCGACGCCGACATGGGCGTCAGCAACCGTCCCATCGTGCTGTACACGGCCGGGCCCGAGTGGGTCTCAACCGTCGACGGCAGCGCCGTGTGGGGCATGCCCCTGGCCAGTGCCAACCGCACCGGCACCATCCCCGAACTGCTGGTAAAGGCGGTGAAGAACCGGGGCCAAGGGCTCTTCGGTTCGGTTGACTACATCCAGCGCCTCGACACCTTCGGTGGCCTGGCCCCCTCCGGCAGCTGCACCAGCGGCGCCATCACGGCCTCGCAGTACTTCGCCACCGAGGACTTCTGGGCCCCGGGCGCCGCCGCCTAGGCCCGTCCTCTCGACCGGCGCGCAGCCACCCCTCACCCCCAGCCCCGCAACACCCCGGCAACAGCACCCTGCACACCAAACCCCTCAGCACCGACCCTCCTCACCAACCCTCCGCACCGACCCTCAAAAAACCAAACCCTTAGCCTCGCCTACCCTCAGAAAGGCAGCCAAACCAAAATGAAACTCCTCTCCTCCCTCCCCGCCCGGGGCAGCTTCGCCGCCCGGGCCCTTGGCACCCTGGCCCTGGCCACAGCCACGGCGGCGGGCGCCATCGCCGCCTCGGCCGGCCCGGTGCACGCCCAGGGCACCCCCGGCTACACCTACACCACCCTGGACAACAGCAACGACCTCACCTTCAACCAGCTGCTCGGCATCAACAACTCGGGCGTCATCGCCGGCTACTTCGGCTCGGGCATGGCCGACCACCCCAACAAGGGCTACCAATTGCTGCCCCCCGGCTACGGGCAGGCCGGCTACCGGGTGGAGAACTTCCCCGGCTCGGCCCAGACCCAGGTCACCGGGCTCAACGACGGCACCGCCCAGGTCGGCTTCCAGTCCCCCACCGACACCGGCACGGACGCCAACTACGGCTGGTACACGACTGACAACGGGGCCAGCTTCACCCAGGTGGACGTGCCCCTGCCCTCCGGCTTCAGCCCCGCCAGCCCGGCCGTGACCCAGCTGCTCGGCATCAACGACAACAACACCGCCGTCGGCTTCGAGAACGACTCGGACGGCAACGCCCACGGCTTTACCTACGACCTGCGCACCAATAAGGCCACGTTCACCACCATCGCCGGGGCCAGCTCGGTCACCGACGCCGCCATCAACAACAACGGCCAGGTGGCCGGCTTCTTCACCCCGGCCACGGGCCCGGTGGCGTCGTTCCTGGCCACCCCGGGGGGCCTGGAGACCTTCGCCTTCAAGGGCGCCACCTCGACCGAGGCCCTCGGGGTCAACGACCACGACGAGGTGGTCGGGGTGTACACCACGGGCTCGGGCGCTAACACCCAGAACTTCGGCTTCACGTGGACCAAGCAGGCCGGCTTCACCACCATCGACGACCCCAACGGCATGGGCATGACCACCGTCAACGGCGTCAACGACAACGGTGACCTGGTCGGCTTCTACGTCGACGGCAACGGCTTCACCGACGGCATGCTGGTCACCCCCAACCCGGTCCAGGTCTCCACCCCTGGCTCGAACACGGTGACCGCCACGGTCAGTTAGGTCAACTTCGAGGCCGGCTTATGGCGGCCCCGTTTACACAGCTCCCGCCCTCAGCCCAGGCGCTACGGCGCACCTGGGCTGAGGGTTCTCCGCACTAAGGGACAAGCTCGCGTTGCCGGCTGCTAGCGTCCTGCGCCGTGGAAGCCTTGCCGTCGTTCGACCTCGACGGACAGGTGGCCCTGGTCACCGGGGCCGCCCGCGGGCTGGGCCGCTCCATAGCCGTAGCTCTCGCCCATGCCGGCGCTGACATAGCCCTCGGCTTGCGGTCAGAGACCGGGGCCGAAGAGGTGGTCTCGGCCGTCGAGTCGCAGGGCCGCCGCTGCCTCCCGCTGGCCATGGACATGCTCGACCTGGACCAGGTCCGCTCCGCTGTGCAGGCGGCAGCCACCAGGTTGGGACGGCTCGACATCCTGGTCAACAACGTTGGGATCGGCCCGGAGAACCTGGCCGTGGACGTCACCGTCGAAGACTTCGATTACACCGTCGCCGTCAACCTGAAGGGGACTTTTTTTGCCAGCCAGGCGGCGGCCAAGGTGATGATCCCCCAGGGCTACGGCCGGGTCATCAACCTGAGCAGCCAGGCTGGCTTCGTGGCCTTGCCCACCGAGTCGGTGTACTGCATGACCAAAGCTGCTATCGCCCACTTGACCAAGTGCCTGGCCATCGAGTGGGGGCCTTTCGGCATCACCGTCAACGGCGTGGCGCCGACGTTCATCCGTACGCCAGGCACAAAGGACGCGCTGAGCGACCCCGTCTTCGAAAGAGACGTCACGGAGCGGATCGCTGCGCTGCACCGCATCGGAGAGCCAGTGGACGTGGCCGGAGCGGTAGTGTTCCTGGCCTCGCGGGCAGCTGCCCTGATCACGGGTGAGACGATCCTGATTGACGGAGGCTGGACCGCCCGCTGACAACGGGCGCCGCGGTGCGCCCGAAGCGCGCACCCGATTGAACGTCCCCGACAGCCCGGGCTCACCTGCCACGTTTGACGGGCGGGCAGGTCAGCCCGGCT